>NZ_JBEXYD010000007.1:0-215537 GCF_040630735.1 Kitasatospora sp. NPDC005748 | reverse complement strand
CCCGGCGCCGACGGTCGGCGCTCCAACGCCCCTCGTTCCTCGGGGCGTCCTCGCTTCTCCCTTTCGGCACCGGCGCGCCCCTTCGGCTCGGGGCGGGGTCGGCTCGGGGCGGGGTCGGCTCGGGGCGGGTTCGGCTCGGAGTGTCCTCGCTTCTCCCGCCCCTACGGCCTCGCCGTGCCCCCTCGGCTCAAGGCGGGTCGGCTGGGCGGATCCTGGTCCGGGGGCGGTGATTCGGCCAGGTCAGGCCTGTTCCGGTCGGATAGCTTCCGGTCAGTCGAGCAGGCCGAGGCGCTGGGCGGCGGCCTCGGGGTCGATCGGGACGATCTGCGGCTGCGGCGCGCCGGCCACCGCCCAGTCCGGGTCCTTGAGGCCGTTGCCGGTCACCGTGCAGACGATCCGCTGGCCCGGGTCGACCAGGCCGGCCTCCGCCTTGGCCAGCAGGCCGGCCACCGAGGCGGCCGAGGCGGGCTCCACGAAGACACCCTCCTGCGCGGCCAACAGCCGGTAGGCGGAGAGGATCTGACGGTCCGTCACCTTGTCGATGAGGCCGCCCGACTCGTCCCGCGCGGCGAGCGCGTAGTCCCAGGAGGCGGGGTTGCCGATCCGGATCGCGGTGGCGATGGTCTGCGGCTTGAGCACCGGGGCGCCGTCCACGATCGGGGCCGAACCGGAGGCCTGGAAGCCCCACATGCGCGGCGTCCGGGTGGACAGTCCGTCGGCGGCGTACTCGCGGTAGCCCTTCCAGTACGCGGTGATGTTGCCCGCGTTGCCGACCGGGAGCACGTGGATGTCCGGCGCGTCGCCGAGCATGTCCACGATCTCGAAGGCGGCGGTCTTCTGGCCCTCGATCCGCACCGGGTTCACCGAGTTGACCAGCGCCACCGGGTACTTCTCGGACAGTTCACGCGCAAGGGTGAGGCAGTCGTCGAAGTTCCCGTCCACCTGAAGGATCTTGGCGCCGTGGACCAGCGCCTGGCCCATCTTGCCGAGCGCGATCTTGCCCTGCGGCACCAAGACCGCCGACACCATCCCGGCGCGCACCGCGTAGGCGGCGGCGGAGGCCGAGGTGTTGCCGGTGGAGGCGCAGATGACGGCCTGGGCGCCGTCCTCCTTGGCCTTGGAGATGGCCATCGTCATACCGCGGTCCTTGAAGGACCCGGTGGGGTTGGCACCCTCGACCTTGAGGTAGACCTCGCAGCCGGTGCGCTCGGAGAGCACCTGGGCGGGCACCAGCGGCGTGCCGCCCTCCAGCAGGGTGACCACGGGCGTGGTGTCGCTGACCGGCAGGCGGTCACGGTACTCCTCGATCAGCCCGCGCCACTGGTGGGTGTGCGCGCCTCTGGCGATCACGGCGTTCATGGCTCTTCCTACTCCCCTTCGACCCGCATGATGCTGGCCACGTCCCGCACGCTGTCCAGCGCGCGGAGCTTGTCGACCGTCGCCGACAGGGCGGCGTCGGTGGCACGGTGGGTGACCACGACGAGCGAGGCGTCGCCGTCGCGGCCCTGCTGGCGCACGGTGTCGATGGAGACCCCGTGCTCGGCGAAGACGGACGCCACCTGGGCGAGCACGCCCGCGCGGTCGTCCACGTCGAGGCTGACGTGGTACCGGGTGACGACCTCGTCCATCGGCTTGGCCGGCAGCCGGGTGTACACCGAGTCGCCGGGGCCGGTGGCGCCGGCGAGCTTGTTGCGGCAGACCGCGACGAGGTCGCCGAGGACCGCCGAGGCGGTCGGCGCGCCGCCCGCGCCCGGGCCGTAGAACATCAGCCGGCCGGCCGCCTCGGCCTCCACGAACACCGCGTTGTACGCCTCGCGGACCGAGGCCAGCGGGTGCGTGAGCGGGATCATCGCGGGGTGGACCCGCGCGGTGACGGACGCGCCGTCGGCCGCCCGCTCGCAGATCGCCAGCAGCTTGACGACGCAGCCCATCTGCTTGGCGGAGGCGATGTCGGCGGCGGTCACCTCGGTCAGGCCCTCGCGGTAGACGTCCGCCGCGGTGACCTTGGTGTGGAACGCGATGCCGGCCAGGATCGCGGCCTTGGCGGCCGCGTCGAAGCCCTCCACGTCGGCCGTCGGGTCCGCCTCCGCGTAACCGAGCGCGGTGGCCTCCTCCAGCGCCTCCGAGTAGCCGGCGCCGGTGCTGTCCATCTTGTCGAGGATGAAGTTGGTGGTGCCGTTGACGATCCCGAGCACCCGGTTGACCTTGTCCCCGGCCAGGGACTCGCGCAGCGGGCGGATCAGCGGGATCGCGCCGGCCACCGCGGCCTCGTAGTACAGGTCCACCCCGGCCTCGGCGGCCGCGGCGTGCAGCTCGGTGCCGTCCTTGGCGAGCAGCGCCTTGTTGGCGCTGACCACCGAGGCGCCGTTGCGGAACGCCGACAGGAGGAGGTGTTTGGAGGGCTCGATGCCACCCACCACCTCGATCACCACATCGATGTCGCCCCGGTTGACCAGGGCCTCGGCATCCGTCGTGATCAGGTGCTCCGGCACGCCCGGGCGCACCCGCCCGGCCCGGCGGACCGCGATGCCGGCGAGCTCGACCGGCGCGCCGATGCGCGCGGCGAGGTCGGCGGCGTCCGTCGTCATGATGCGCGCCACCTCGGAGCCCACCACACCACAGCCCAGCAACGCCACCTTCAGCGGCCGCGTACGCATCATCCGACTCCGCTCTGCATTCTTCGTGCTTCGGTTTCCGGCGGTATTTCGGGGATCCGCCGGATCTTCGGTCTGTACCAGTCTCCGGGACTTTCCGTACGGATCTACGGTCGTTCCATGATCTGAGACAAGAATTTCGTCATCCGATATCGAGACGCAGGAGATCCTCCTCCGTCTCGCGCCGGACGATCACCCGGGCCGCACCGTCCTTGACGGCCAGCACGGGGGGCTTCAGGGCGTGGTTGTAGTTGCTCGCCATCGAGCGGCAGTAGGCACCGGTGGCGGGCACCGCGATCAGGTCGCCCGGGGCCAGGTCGGCCGGCAGGAAGGCGTCCCGGACGACGATGTCGCCGGACTCGCAGTGCTTGCCGACCACCCGGACCAGCATCGGCTCGGCGGCGCTGGCGCGCGACACCAGGGCCACCGAGTACTCGGCGTCGTAGAGCGCCGTGCGGATGTTGTCCGACATGCCGCCGTCCACGCTGACGTAGGTGCGCAGACCCTCCAGCGGCTTGATCGTGCCGACCTCGTACAGCGTGAAGGCGGTCGGGCCGACGATCGCGCGGCCGGGCTCGACGGAGAGCCGGGGGGCGCTCAGGTTCGCGGCGGCGCACTCGCGGCGGACGATGTCGGCCAGCGCGGCGGCGATCTCGGCCGGCTCGCGCGGGTCGTCCTCGCTGGTGTACGCGATGCCGAGGCCGCCGCCGAGGTCGATCTCGGGCAGCTCGACGCCGTGTTCGTCGCGGATCTCGGCGAGCAGGCCGACCACCCGGCGGGCGGCGACCTCGAAGCCGGCCGTGTCGAAGATCTGCGAGCCGATGTGCGAGTGGATGCCGCGCAGCTCCAGGCCGGGGTGGCCGAGCACCCGGCGGACCGCCTCGGCCGCCGCGCCCCCGTTCAGCGAGAGCCCGAACTTCTGGTCCTCGTGGGCGGTGGCGATGAACTCGTGGGTGTGCGCCTCGACGCCGACCGTGACCCGGATCAGCACCGGCTGGCGCACGCCCTGCCGGCCGGCGATCGCGGCCAGCCGCTCGATCTCCTCGTAGGAGTCGAGCACGATGTGGCCGACGCCGGTCTTCACCGCGTGTTCGAGCTCGTCCACCGACTTGTTGTTGCCGTGCAGCGCGATCCGCTCCGGCGGCATCCCGGCGGCCAGCGCCACGGCCAGTTCGCCGACGCTGCACACGTCGAGGTTGAGGCCCTCCTCGTGGAGCCAGCGCACGACCGCCTTGGAGAGGAAGGCCTTGCCCGCGTAGTAGACGTCCGCGCCGGTGCCGAAGGCCTCGCGCCAGGCGCGGGCCCGGGCCCGGAAGTCGTCCTCGTCCATGACGTAGGCCGGGGTGCCGAACTCGGCGGCGAGCCGCTTGACGTCGAGGCCGCCGACGGTGACCACGCCGTCCGCACCGCGGGCGACGGTCTTCGACCAGACCTTGGGGTCGAGCGCGTTCAGGTCGCTCGGCGGCGCCTGGTAGTGGCCCTCGGTCAGCACGTCGCCGTGCCGGGGGCCTGCGGGGTGTGCGGAGCGGCTCATCTCTGCTTACTTCCTTGGCTTATGGCGAGGGGCGGCGACGGTCCTCGTTGACCGTCCGCCGCCCCCGCTGTGCGCTTGGGGGTGGTCCTACATCCGCTCGGGCGCCGTCACGCCCAGGAGCGTGAGGCCGTTGGCCATGACCGTGCGGGTGGCCTCGACCAGCCACAGCCGGGCCCGGTGCGTGTCGTTGAGCTCTTCGTCACCCTTGGGCAGGAACATGCAGTTCTCGTACAGGCGGTGGTACTTGCCCGCGAGGTCCTCCAGGTAGCGCGCGACCCGGTGCGGCTCGCGCAGCTCGCCGGCCGTGGCCAGGATCCGCGGGAACTCACCGAGGGCGCCGAGGACGTCGTTCTCCCACTGGGTGGCGAGCAGCTCGGGTTTGAAGTCCCCGGCCGGGCCCTTGTCGACGCCGAGCTCCGCGGCCTTGCGGGCGACGCCGCACATCCGGGTGTGCGCGTACTGGACGTAGTAGACCGGGTTCTCGTTGGTCTGGCTGGTCAGCACGTTGATGTCGAGCGTGATCGTGGAGTCGGTGGAGGAGCGCGCCAGGGTGTACCGGGCGGCGTCCACGCCGATCCAGTCGACCACGTCGTCGATGGTGATGATGTTTCCGGCCCGCTTGGACATGCGGACCTCTTCGCCGTCGCGAAGCATCTTCACGAACTGGCCGATCTTGACCTCGATGTTGCGGTCCATGTCGTCGCCCGCGCAGGCCGAGATGGCCTTGAGGCGGTTGACGTAGCCGTGGTGGTCCGCGCCCAGCATGTAGACGGAGACCTCGGAGCCGCGGTCGCGCTTGGAGAGGTAGTAGGCGGCGTCGGCGGCGAAGTAGGTGGTCTCGCCGTCGGCCTTGACCAGGACGCGGTCCTTGTCGTCGCCGAAGTCGGTGGTGCGCAGCCAGATCGCGCCGTCCCGGTCGAAGACGTGGCCCTGCTCGCGCAGCCGCTCGATGGCCTTCTCGACGGCGCCGGAGTCGTGCAGCGACTTCTCCGAGAACCAGACGTCGAAGTGGGTGCCGAACTCCTCCATCGAGCGCTGGATCTCGGCGACCATGAGCTTGAGGCCCTCGGTGCGGAACACCTCCAACTGCTCGCCCTCGGGCAGGTCGAGCACGCCGGGGACGCCGTCCACGATCGCCTTGGCGATGTCGACGATGTACTCGCCGACGTAGCCGTCGGCCGGCACGGGCTGCCCGTTGGCGGCGGCCTTCAGCGAGCCGGCGAACTTGGAGATCTGCACGCCGGCGTCGTTCAGGTAGTACTCGGTGGTGACGTCGGCGCCGGTGGCCCGCAGCACCCGGGCGAGCGAGTCGCCGACGGCGGCCCAGCGGACGCCGCCGATGTGGATCGGGCCGGTCGGGTTGGCGGAGACGAACTCCAGGTTGATCTTCAGGCCCTTGAGCGCCTCGTTGCGGCCGTAGGACTCGCCCGCCTCGACGATGCTCCGCGCCAGCGCGCCCTGGGTGGCGGCGTCGAGCGTGATGTTCAGGAAGCCGGGCCCGGCGATGTCGACCTTGGCGACCCCGGGCAGTTCACGCAGGCGGGCGGCCACCAGGTCGGCCACGGCTCGCGGCGGCCGACCGGCCGACTTCGCGAGCTGGAGGGCCACGTTCGTCGCGTAGTCGCCGTGGTCCCTGTTCTTGGGTCGCTCGACCGTCACGTGCTCGGGCACGGCGACGGCCAGCTCGCCCGCCTCGACGGCGGCGCTCACTGCGGCCTGGACTGCCTGGGAAAGCTCTGCGGGGGTCACGACGCCAAGCGTAGGCGAGACGGGGTACCCGCTCGCCACCCGGTTTGCCGGTTGAGACGCCCGCGCGCCGTGCTCAGCCGCGATCCGTGCGCTCTGTTCGCTCAGGGCGAAACCCGTCCGGCCTCGCCGCCCGCGCCATCAGCCGCCACACCAGCGCCACCAGATCGGCGGGGTCGAAGGGCTTGCCCAGGTAGCCGTCCACCCCGACCGCCTCCCCGAGATCGAGGTCGGCCGGCGTGCAGGCGCTGACGATCGCGATCGGCAGCCCGCTGGTCACCGGCGCCGCCCGCAGCCGGGCCGCCGTCCGCAGGCCGTCCAGCCGCGGCATCACGACGTCCAGCGTCACCACGTCCGGCCGCACCCGGCGGACCACCTCCAGGCACTCGGCGCCGTCGGCGGCGGTCACCACCTCGAAGCCTTCCAGCTCCAGGTTGACCCTGATCAGCTGACGGATCACCTCGCTGTCGTCCACCACGAGGACCCGCCCGGACACTCCCGACACCTCACCGAGGGTATCGGCGCGCCCGCCGCCCCGTCCGGCCTTTCCGGACTTCCGCTCCCCCTCCGGCCCAGCTCCGCTCCCCGCCGCCGGGCCGGTGGTGGAAACCCGTGCACGGACCACGCCCCGGGCCTGGTAATGTTCTCCACGTCGAAGCGAACGCGACGACAGCACCAAGCAGGCCCCCGTAGCTCAGGGGATAGAGCACCGCCCTCCGGAGGCGGGTGCGCAGGTTCGAATCCTGCCGGGGGCACTTCGCGAGAAGTGCAACAGAGGCCCAGATCAGTGGAGTTCATCCACGGATCTGGGCCTTCGTCATGTCGGCGGCGGGGCGGGCGGCATGACCGGGGCCGCCGCCCGGGAAGGACGGCGGCCCCGGCGCTCCGGGCGGCTCGCGGTCAGCCGGCCACCGGGGCGGCGAAGGTCTCGGCCGGGCCGAAGTCGGAGAAGGTGACCTTGTTGACCGCCTTCACGCCCTTCATCTCGACCTGCTGCTCGGCGTAGCGGGTACGGCCCGCGCGGTCGATCCACTGGTCGAAGTCGAAGCCGGTGGTGCCCTTCGCCTTCAGCGACTTGTACGTCCGCGGGTCGACGGTGCTCAGCTGTTCGGTGCTGATGTGGCCGGTGAGGTGGTAGACGGCGACACCGTCACGCGTCTCCATGCCCTTGCGCGCACCGGGGCCGGCGGCCAGCAGCAGCTTGGCGTAGTCGGTGTAGTCGACGACCGCGTTGTCGGTGGAGCGCGGCATCTTGGCCCACTCGTCACCCGGCGTGGACAGGTCGCGCAGGTAGCTGGCGTCGGCCGTCGTCAGGCTCTCGATCCAGAGGATCGGCTCGGCGACACCGGGCGCGGTGGTGCGCATCTCCATCCGGCCGGTCCAGACGCCGTTGAGGTTGCTGCGGCCCTTCATGGTCGACAGCGCCACCCCGCCACTCTCGGTGATCATGACCACCGAGACCGCGTAGGGCGACTTGTCGGCCGCGGCCAGGGCCTGCTCGGGGTCGAAGGCACCCTCGGCGGCCGGGCTCGCGGACGCGGTGGCGGCCGAATTCGCGGGCGCCGGGGCGGTGGTGGCCGGCGAGGAGGCGGTGGCCGTCGGGGAGGCCGTCGGGGCAGCGGAGGCCGCGGCGGAGGTCGGGGCCGGCTGGGCGGCCGACCCGGTGTCGTCGTTGCACCCCGCCACGGTGGCGAGGGCCAGGGCCGTCGCCGCGATCGTCAGGGCGGTGGTGCGGGAGGTGGTCACGGTTGGGGCTCTCCGGGTGTGTCGGTTTCGTCGACGGAGAGTGTTTCATGTGAAGAACGCCGTTCGAACCGCTGTCCGGGCCGGGCTCAGGAGGCCGCGTCCACCGCCTCCTCGTAGAGGGCCGCCACGGTGTGGTCGAAGGCGGCGCTGTAGGAGGTGTCGGGGCTGTCGCCGCCCTCCTGGTAGCCGCCGATGACGCCGACCACATGGCCGGTGGTGGTGCTGATCCAGGGGCCGCCGCTGGTCCCGCCGGGGTAGCCGGGGCAGTCGACGACGCGCTGGTAGGTGCTCTGGCGGCCGGTGGTGTTGCCGCACAGGAGCGGCGCCTCGGTGCCGCTCGGGTACCCGTAGAGGCGGACGGTGACGCCGAAGGGCTCGTCGGTGCCGAGCTGGTTGGCGCCGACCACGTCCTCGATCCGGCGGCCGCCGTCGGAGGCGGTCTCCAGGACGGCGAAGTCCTCGTCCTGGTCGCCGTCCCGCGACCAGCCGGTGGTGGTGTGGATCGCGGTGACCCGCCAGGTGCCGTAGGGGGCGGCGCCGTCGCGGTAGCCGGGGACGAAGGTGACGCCGGCGGCGCTGTCGAGGCAGTGGGCGGCGGTGATCAGCAGGTTCTTCGTGGTGCTGTGCAGCACGCTGGCGGTGCAGAAGTGCTCGCCCGCCGTGGCCTTGCCGCTGAACAGGGCTCCCACGGTGGCGGATTCGGGCGTGGCCGGGGCCACCGCGGTGGTGCCGAGCGGGCCCGGGACGGTGACGGCGGCGGTGGCCGGGCCGGTGGGCGCCTCGGCGGCGGCCTGGTCGGTGGTGGCCTCGCCGGCGGCCCCGTCCGTGGGCGCCCCGGTGGCGGCCGGGGCCGCCGCGTCCGGCGCCGAGGCAGAGGACGAGGGCGCGGGCGAGGGGGACGACGTGGCGGCCGCCGGGGCGGTCACCGTCGGGCTGCCCGCCGCCGTCACCTCCGAGGTCACGCCGTGCGCGCCCGTGACGACGGCCGCCACGGTGAGCACCGTGAGCAGGGTGAGGAGGGTGGGGGCCAGAAGCCTGCGTCGGGGCTGAAGGCGATGGTGCTGGCCCATGCCTGATCCTCCTGACCTGGATGTCGGTGCGAGTACCGTCCGACTATGGCCCAGGGAGCTGGGAGGGCTGTGATGTCCGGCTGGGAGCCGGATGAGAAATCCTCCGCCCGGCGGCCCGGGGCCGGTCGGTCCCGAGGCGTCACCCCGGGTCCGGCGCCCCCCGGCACGGCGGCGCCTCCCCGCTCCCGGGGTGGCCGGGAGCGGGGAGGCGCCGGAGGTCGACTGCGGGACCTCGGGGCATGTTTCAGTCGACGCGGGTACCGGGGCCGCGGCTCATCGGGCGCGCTGCCGGTGGCTCGGCGCCGCCGCCCCCGCGGTGGCCGTCGCGCCGGCCTGCGCGCCCGCCCCGGACACGGTCTCCCCGGTGGCCTCGCCGGGTGCCGGGCGGTGGTTGATCATCAGGAAGGCGATCAGCGCCGCCGCCAGCAGGATGCCCATCGCCACCCAGGTCGCGATCACGTACCCGTGCACCGCGCCCTGGGCCTGGACCTGGGGATTTCCGGCGATCCGGGTGGCCAGGTACGTCGCGGTGGCACTGGCCGCGATCGTGTTCAGCAGCGCCGTACCGACGGAACCGCCCACCTGCTGGGCCGAGTTGATAGTGGCCGACGCGGCGCCGGCCTCGTTCGGGGCGACGCCCAGGGTGGCCAGGCTCATCGCCGGCATGAACACCAGGCCCATCCCGAAGCCGAGCAGCAGCTCGGCGGGGAGCACCATGCCGGCCCACGGACTGTCCACCTTCATCTGGGTCAGCCAGGCCATCGCGGCCGCGGCCAGCAGCAGCCCGGGCCCGATCAGGTTGCGCGAGGGCACCCTGGTCATCAGCCGGGCCGCGAACCCGGTCGAACTGATCACGATGGCGGCCGTCATCGGCAGGAAGGAGACGCCGGACATCACCGGCGAGAAGTGCTTGATCACCTGGAGGTAGTAGGTGAGGAACAGGAACAGGCCGAACATCCCGACCATCGCCAGGCCGATCGAGAGCGCGGCGCCGCCGCGGTTGCGCTCGCCCACGATGTGCAGCGGCAGCAGCGCGTGTTCGGTGCGCCGCTCCACCAGCACGAAGGCCACCAGCAGGAGCGCGCCGAGCACCAGCGAGCCCAGCACCAGCCAGTCCACCCAGCCCCGGCTGACCGCCTCGGACGTGCCGAAGACGATGGCGAGCAGGCCGCCGCAGCCCAGGAACGCGCCGGGCAGGTCGAGTTTGACCCGGCGGCCCTTGGCGACGTGGTCCGAGGTGAGGATCGAGAAGGCGGCGAAGGCCGTCGCGATGGCGATCGGGGTGTTCACGAACAGGCACCAGCGCCAGTTCAGGTACTCGGTCAGCAGGCCGCCCAGGAGCAGGCCGATCGCGGCGCCGCCGCCGGCGATGGCACCGAAGATGCCGAACGCCGTACTGCGTTCCCGTGGATCGCTGAAGGTGGTGGAGAGCAGACCCAGGGCGGACGGGGCGAGGAGCGCGCCGAAGGCGCCCTGGAGGGCGCGGGCCGCGAACAGCATCGCCGATCCGGACGCGGCGCCGCCGATCGCGGAGGCGAGGGCGAAGCCGAGCAGGCCGATGATGAAGACGCGTTTGCGGCCGAAGAGGTCGCCGAGCCGGCCGCCGAGGAGCAGCAGGCCACCGAAGGCCAGCGTGTAGGCGGTGATCACCCACTGCCGGTTGGCGTCGGATATCCCGAGGTCCTTCTGGGCCGAGGGCAGGGCGATGTTCACGATGGTGATGTCGAGGACGATCATCAGCTGGGCGATGGCGATGACCGCCAATGCCCACCAGCGACGACTGTCCGCCGCCTTATGACCGGTGGCAGGTTGAGCAGACACTGGGGGAGCCTTCCGCAGGGGTTCGGAGAGGTCACGCAGTCGCCTTCCAGCCAAACGCTCCGCGCGGCGAATGGCAAGGAAAAAGCTCACCAAATCGGACGAATAGGACTAATTGACCACTGGCCCGGGACCGCGGGACCAGGCCCGCCCCGGCCGGAGGCGGCGAAGAGCCCCCGGGTGCCCCTGCACCCGGGGGCCGTGCCGTCGGCCGCCCGGGCCGGGGCACCCGCCGTCGCCGGCACCGCACTACAGCGCGGCCAGCTCCGCCACCAGGTCGTCCAGCCCCAGCGAGCCCTGCGAGAGCGCCGCCATGTGCCAGGCCTTGAGGTCGAACTCCTCGCCGCGCGCCTCGTGCGCCGCCCGGGCCGCCGCCCGGCCGCGCTGCCAGGCCCGCTCGCCGAGCTTGTAGCCGATCGCCTGGCCGGGCATGCCGAGGTAGCGGACCAGCTCGCTGTCCAGGACCTCCGGCGCCAGCCCGCAGTACCGGCCGAAGAACTCCCGGGCGGCGTCCGGCAGGACCGCCTCGCCCGGGCGGAACGGGGAGTCCGCGGGGAAGTCCAGCCCGACGTGCATGCCGATGTCGACGATCACCCGCAGCGCGCGCATCATCTGGGCGTTGAGGTAGCCGAGCCGGTGGCCCGGGTCGGTGAGGTAGCCCAGCTCGTCCATCAGGCGCTCGGCGTACAGCGCCCAGCCCTCCATGTTGGCGCTCACCCCGCCGATGCTGACCTGGTAGGTGGAGAGCCGGTCGGCGACGTAGTTCCACTGCGCGAGCTGCAGGTGGTGGCCGGGAACGCCCTCGTGGTACCAGGTGGAGACGAGGTCCCAGACCGGGAAGCGCTCCCGGCCGATGGTCGGCAGCCAGGTCCGCCCCGGGCGGGTGAAGTCCAGCGACGGCGAGGTGTAGTACGGCGCGGCCGCGCTGCCCGCCGGGGCGATCATCGACTCGACCCGGGTGACCGGCTCGGCCAGGTCGAAGTGGGTGCCCTGGAGGTCGCGGATCGCCCCGTCCATCAGCCCCTGGAGGTACTCACGCGTCGCTTCGGCGCCCTGGACGGCGGGGCCGTCGCTCTCCAGCCACCGCATCGCCTCCATCGGGGTGGAGCCGGGGAGCACCTTCTCGGCCTCCGCCTCCATCTGGGCGAGCAGGCCGTGGAACTCCTGCCAGGCCCAGCCGTACGCCTCGTCCAGGTCGAGGTCGGCGCCGGTCCAGTAGCGCACCCACCGGCCGTAGCGCTCGCGCCCGATGGTGTCGGAGGTGCCGGCGGCGGCCGGGCCGTAGACGTCGCGCAGCCAGTCACGCAGCGCGGCCACCGCGGCGGCAGCGGCGGCGGCGGGCCCGGCCAGCTCGGCGCGCAGCCCCTCGGGCGCCTGCCGGACGAAGACGCCGAACCAGCCGGCCTCGTCCCCCTCCAGCCAGTCACCGAGCTGCTCCACCACGGTGCTCACCTGACGGGGGCCGGAGAGCAGACCGCGCTCGATGCCCGCGGCGAGGGTGGCCCGGTACTGCTCCAGCGTGAGGGGCACCCGGGCCAGCCGGCGCCCGATCACCGCCCACTGCTGCTCGGTGTCGGCGGGCATCAGGGTGAAGACGTCCCGCACGTTGTGGACCGGTGAGGCCAGGTTGCGAACCGCGCGGAAGCCCTCCCCCGCGTCGTGGACGGCGAGCGAGGCGGTGAGCCGCTCGCGCAGCAGCCGGGCGCAGCGGCGCTCGGCCTCGTCCTCGGCAGCTCCGGCCCGCTCCGCGTCCGCGAGCCGGGCGAGCGTGCGGCGGCCGAGTTCGGCGAGCGCCTCGTCACCGGCCGGGGAGAGGTCGGGGAGTCGGTCGTCGTCGAGGTTGAGCCCGAGGTACACCGCGGTCAGCGGGTCGAGCTCGGCCAGGGCCTGCACGTAGTCGTCGGCAATACGGCGCGGGGTGGTGCCGTCGGAGCTGATCAGTTCTTCAACCATCCGGACATCATTTCGCGGCCCGGGCCGATTGCAAGCCCCTACCCTGTGGCATGGACCGGCCATTTCAGACCTCCGCCCGGCGCTCCCGCCTGCGCCGGAGCAGCAGTCCCGGGTCCCACCTGGACCGGCCGCGGGCGAACCGGAAGAAGCAGAGGCCGATCAGCACCGCGCAGAAGTGTCCGAGGTCCGTGAAGGTGTGCGAACCGACCAGCGGCACCAGGTAGAAGACCAGCACGCCGAGCCCGTACAGCAGCCGCCAGCGGCCGGCGAAGCGGTACGTCAGCACGGCGACCACACCGGCCAGCGCGTACGAGACGCCGACGTCCACCGTGCCGGCCAGGCTCTCCCCCAGCCGGCCGCGCATGATGCCCCGGGCGACCACCCCCTCGCTGACGAGGGTGGCCAGCACGTGGGCGGTGGCGGCCACCGTGAACCAGCGCGGCGTGCCCAGCCAGCGCTCCGCGTTGGCGTGGAAGAGGGTGAACAGCACGAAGTAGAGGAGGAAGCTCGACTGCTCCGTCCAGAGCGCACTGGCCACCAGGACGTGCACCGGGTCCGAGCGGAGGTTCTCCAGGTTGGTCGAGCGGGCGGCCAGGAACCAGTCCAGCCGCGCCGGGTCCATCCGCGCCACCACGAAGCCCGTGGCCGCCAGGAGCAGCAGCCACAGGTACGTCCCGGGCGCCGACCGGACCCACCGGAGGACCGCGCCCGGCACCCGGCGCACGGTCACCGTCCACTGCACTGCCCGCGCCATCCGGCGGCCCTCCTCGAAGCGACGGCGACGATCCGTCCCCATGGTCGGCGCCCGGCCCGCCGTGCGGCGGGCCGACCCGCCGGGGCGGGCGGTCGCGGAGCGGCGGCGGGTCACGAGCGGGCCGGGGCAGGTCGGGGCAGCGGGGGCCGGGGCGGCCGGGCGGCTGGGGCGGCCGGGCGGCTGGGGCGGCCGGGCGGCAAACATCCGTTCGGAATGATCGGTGCAGGCAAGGATCCGATCGGACCGGCGACCATTACGCTGACCGCCATGGAAGCCAGCTCAGCGCCCGTCCCACCATCCTCCGAGGCCCGGCCGCGGCGCAGCGGGTACCGGCGGCTGACGGTGCAGCAGCGACGGGACCAGCTGATCGCGGTCGCCCTGGAGCTGTTCGCCTCGCGGCCGCCGGACGAGGTGAGCCTGGACGACGTGGCGGAGGCCGCCGGGGCCTCCCGGCCGCTGGTGTACCGCTACTTCGCGGGCGGCAAGCAGCAGTTGTACGAGGCCGCGCTGCGCACCGCCGCGGAGGAGCTGACCAGCCGGTTCACGGTGCCGCTGACCGGGAGCCCGACCGAGCAGCTGGCCGCCGTGCTGGAGAGCTACTTCGCCTTCGTGGCCGAGCACGACGCCGGATACTCGGCCCTGCTGCGCGGCGGCTCGGTGGTGGAGACGCAGCGCACCTCGGCGATGGTGGACGACGTCCGGCGGGCGGCGCTCAAGCGGACCCTGCGCCACCTCGGGGTCCGGGAGGCCGGGCCGCGGCTGACGCTGCTGGTGCGCTCGTGGATCGCGGTGGTCGAGGGCACCTCGCTGACCTGGCTGGACGAGGGCCGCGCGCTGCCGGTGGACGAGCTGCGGGAGTGGCTGGTGGACCAGTTCGTGGCGATGGCCGCGGCGACGGCGCTGCACGATCCGCAGACGGCGCAGGTGCTGACCGCGCTGCTGGCGCTGGAGGGCCCGGACGCACCACGGACCGCCCGGCTGCGGGCCGCGCTCGGCGGCTGAGGCGCGGGGCCCGGCGGCTCTTCGCGGGCGGGTCCGGCTCGCTCTCGCGGCCCGACCCGCGACCCCCGTGCCCGGGGTCGGGGTCGGGCCGCCCGGACGTCAGGCCTTGCCGAGCACCTGACGCTGGCGGCCCAGCCCGTCGATCTCGATCTCCACGACGTCCCCGGCGGTCAGGAACGGGGTGCCCGGGTGGCCCAGGGTGACGCCGGCCGGAGTGCCGGTGACGATCACGTCCCCCGGCTCCAGCACCATGAACTGGCTGACGTACCGGACGATCTCCAGCACCGGGAAGATCATCTCGGCGGTGGAGCCGTCCTGCCGCAGCCCGCCGTTGACCCAGAGGCGCAGCCGCAGCCGCTGCGGGTCGGCGACCTCGTCCGCGGTGACCAGCCAGGGGCCGAGCGGCGTGAAGGTCTCCGCCGACTTGCCCTTGTCCCACTGGCCGCCGCGCTCCAGCTGGAAGGCCCGCTCGGTGACGTCGTTGGCGATCGTGTAGCCCGCGATCGCCTCCGCCGCCTCCCGGTGGCCGGCCAGGTACCGGGCGGTGCGGCCGATCACGATCGCCAGTTCGGCCTCGTAGTCGGTCTTCTCGCCGCCCCGGGGCACCAGTACCTCGTCGTACGGGCCGACCACGGTGTTGCTCGGCTTGAGGAAGATCACCGGCTCGTCCGGGATCGCCGCGCCGGCCTCGGCGGCGTGGTCCCGGTAGTTGAGCCCGATCCCGACCACCTTGCCCGGCCGGGTGACCGGAGCGCCGACCCGCTGCCCGGCGAGGTCGGCCACCGGCAGCAGGCCGGCGGCCGCGTCGCGGGCCAGCGCGGCCGGGTCGAGCCCGGCCAGGAAGGCGCCGTCGATGTCCCGGGCGTGCCCGGAGAGGTCGTACGCGGTGCCGTCGTGGCCCAGCGCGATCGGACGCTCGGCGCCCGGTGGTCCGACACGGAGGAGCTTCATCTGAGCGTCACCACCACTTTCGTCTCAGCTCGCCGGTACGGCCGCACACACCGCACCGAACTCTTGTTGCGAGGTATATCAACGGCTGCCGCCTGCGAACCAGACAGTCCAGCTCGGCGAATTCCTATCAATTCCCACAACCCGGAGCAGCACCGAATCAGGTGCCCGTACGGTTGACAGCCCCCGGCCCGGGCGACGGCCGCCCGGCGGGCCGGGCGGCACGGGGCTCCACCGCGGGGCTCGACCACAGGGCTCCACCGTGGGCGGACGGGCCTCCGCCCGGGGTGAACGCGCGGGGCGGCGGCCCGGCGCCGGTCGGTCGTCGGCTGCCGCCGCCCGGGGCGTCAGTCGCTGTGCGCAGGGCCGCCGAGGAGCTGGTCCAGGGGTTGCGCCCGGGCCGGGCCGGGGCCGGCCTCGTCGCGCTCCCGCTCCCAGCGGTCGAGGTCGCGCAGGACGTCGGCGTGCGCCCTCGGCTCGCCGGACAGGGCCGGGGCCAGCTCGCGCAGCAGCGCGGCGGCGGCGCCCGGGCTGCCGGCGCGGGCCAGCCAGAGGGCGAGGTCGTGACAGGTGCGCAGGGTGCGGAGGTCGGCCGGGCCGAAGCTGCGGGCGAACCGCGGGACCAGCTCGGTCAGCATCCGGACGGCCTCCTCGGGCCGGCCCTCCACGCCGTACTCCCAGGCCCGGTCGGCCCGCTGCCGCAGCGCCTCGGGCGGCTCGGGCGGCGGGGCCGGGGCGGCCGGGGTGCTCCGGCCGACCGGGGTGCTCTGCCCGACCGGGGTGCTCTGCCCGACCGGGATCTCGCGCAGCCGGCGGCGCACCTCGGCGGCGTCGGCGGGCCGGTCGGCCGGGTCCTTGGCGAGCAGTCGGCCGATCAGGGCCGCGAGCGCCGGGTAGGGGGTGCGCACCGGCGGCGGCGGGTCGTTGAGGTGCTGGTACATCATGGTGACCGGCGATCCGGCGTTGAACGGGCGCTGTCCGGTGCAGAGTTGGAAGAGCACCACGCCGAGCGCGTAGAGGTCGGCCCGGCCGTCGATGGCGCCGCCGGCCCAGCACTCGGGAGCCAGGTACGGCGGGGTGCCGATGACCACACCGGTCGACGTGAGCCCGGTGCCCGACTGGGTGAGCAGCCGGGCGATGCCGAAGTCCAGCACCTTGGCCTCGCCGCTCTCGGCGATCATGATGTTCTCCGGCTTGATGTCCCGGTGCACCACGCCCGAACGGTGGGCGGCGTCCAGCGCCTTGCAGACCTGCCGGGCCCACTTCAGCGCGAGCGCCGGGTCGGGCGTGCCCTCCTTGAGCACCGCGGACAGCGGGCGGCCGCGGACCAGCTCCATCACCAGGTAGTGGGTGGACCAGGCGCCCTGCTGGACCCGGCCGTAGTCGTGCAACGTGACGATGTGCGGATTGGACAGGCTGCCGGCGGTCTTGGCCTCGCGGACGAACCGCGCGACCGCTTCCTCGTCGCTCGCCTTCTCCTCGGAGAGGACCTTGACCGCGACCGCCCGCCCGATGTTGTTGTCGTGGGCCGCCCAGACCACCCCGAAGCCGCCCCGGCCGAGCGTCCGGTCCAGCCGGTAGCGGCCGTCCAGAACCTCCCCAGCCCTCATGTCTCCCCCAACCCCCGGGTGCACCGGATACGAACAGCGTCCACCGTGACCGGGGCCACCATAGCGTCGGGGGAGGACATGGGGGTGAACGGGCTACGGCTTGGGCTTGGGCAGGCCGGGCGGGTTGATCTCGGAGGTCTGGACGGCCTCGCCGTCGAGACCCCAGCGCTTCAGCGCCTGGCCGTAGGTGCCGTTCTTGATGATCTCGTTGATCGCCCCGTTCAGTGCCTGGACCAGCCCGTTGTCCTTCTTGGTGGTCGCCGCGATCTTCCCCAGGACGTCCGCGCCACCGCCGGAGTAGGTGCCGACCACCTCGGTCTCACCGGTCTGCACGGCGTGGAAGGCCGAGCTCGGGTTGGGGCCGACGTAGGCGTCGATCCGGCCGGAGGAGAGCGCCAGGTAGTAGTCGGAGGAGCTCTGGAAGTACTTGATGTCGGCCGGCTTGAGGCCGTTCTTCACGTTCTCCTCGTTCCAGGAGATCAGCAGCTTCTCCTGGTTGGTGCCGGAGGAGACGGCGATCGTCTTGCCGGCCACGTCCTTGGGGCCGGCGACCTTCCAGCCGGTGCCCTTCTTCGCCTCGAAGCCGAGGATGTCCAGCCGGTAGGTGGCGAAGTCGTACTTCTCCTTGCGGGCCTCGGTGACGGTGATGTTGGTCATGCCGACGTCGAACTTGCCGCTGTCCAGGCCCACGAAGACGTTCTCCCAGGAGACCGGGTTGAACTCGACCTTCAGGCCGAGGACGTCACCGACCAGCGAGGCGAGGTCGGGCTCGACCCCGATGATGGTCTTGTCGTCGTTCGCGTAGAAGTCCAGCGGCGGCGTGGTACCAAGCGAGTTGGCGACCGTCAGCGTCCCTCTCTTTCTGACCTCCTCCGGAACCAGCGCCGCGATGGCGTCCACCTTCGCCGTCGTGATGCGGTTCTGATTCGGCGTCAGGTTCACCGTGGTGCCGTTGGGCGCGGTACTGCCCTTCGCGGGGGCGAGCTCCGCGGCGGCGTCCGTGGAGCTGCCGCAGGCGGCGAGGGTGAGGGTGGCGGCGAGCGCGGCGGCGGCGGTCACGAGGGCGCGACGGGGTAGGGACATGGCGGAACTCCTGATGGCTGGAAGAGGGTCGGGGAGCGGGAGGGGGTCGGCGAGGGGAGGTCGGCGAAGGGGATCGGCGAGGGGGGTCAGAGGACCTTGGCGAGGAAGGCGCGGGTGCGCTCGTGCTGCGGATCGTCCAGGACGGCCTTCGGCGGGCCCTGCTCGACCACCACCCCGCCGTCCATGAAGACCACGGTGTCGGCGACCTCGCGGGCGAAGCCGATCTCGTGGGTCACCACGATCATGGTGGTGCCGGCCCGGGCGAGGTCCTTGATGACGTCCAGCACCTCGCCCACCAGCTCCGGGTCGAGCGCCGAGGTCGGCTCGTCGAAGAGCAGCACCTTCGGCTCCAGCGCCAGCGCCCGGGCGATCGCCACCCGTTGCTGCTGGCCGCCGGAGAGCTGGCGCGGGTAGGCGTCCGCCTTGTCGGCGAGGCCGACCCGTTCCAGCAGCGCCAGCGCGGCCGCCCGGGCCTCGGCCTTGGGCCGGCGCAGCGCGCTGACCGGGGCCTCGATGATGTTCTCCACCACCGTGAGGTGCGGGAACAGGTTG
Organism: Kitasatospora sp. NPDC005748; assembly: GCF_040630735.1. Taxonomy (NCBI): domain Bacteria; kingdom Bacillati; phylum Actinomycetota; class Actinomycetes; order Kitasatosporales; family Streptomycetaceae; genus Kitasatospora; species Kitasatospora sp. NPDC005748. The sequence continues at coordinate 197,067 of NZ_JBEXYD010000007.1, read as the reverse complement.
AAGTTCTGGAACACGAAGCCGATGTTGGTGCGCTGGCGCAGGACGTCGCGCTCCCTGAGCTCGTGCAGCCGGTCGCCGGAGCGGCGGTAGCCGATCAGCTCGCCGTCGATCGCGACGAAGCCGCGGTCCAGCTTCTCCAGGTGGTTGATCGAGCGCAGCAGCGTCGACTTGCCGGAGCCGGAGGGGCCGAGCACCACCGTCACCGATCCGGCCGGCACGTCGAGGTCGACGCCGCGCAGCACGGCGAGCGGGCCGAAGCTCTTGTGCAGGCCCCTGACCTGCACCATGGGTTCCACGACGGGGGTGGTCACGAGCGTCCTCCGGTAGCGGTCTCGACGGGGGTGCGGTCGGCCCGCAGGCCCTGGACGAAGGCCCGGGCCCGCTGCAGCGGGGTGGGCGGCGGGGTGCGTTCGGCGCCCCGGGCGAAGTAGCGCTCGACGTAGTACTGGCCGAGCGACAGCACCGTGGTCAGCAGCACGTACCAGACGGTGGCCACCATCAGCAGCGGCACCACCCGGCCGGTGCGGCCGTAGACGACCTGCACCTGGTAGAAGAGCTCGCCGATGGCCATCACGTAGACCACCGAGGTGCCCTTGAACAGCGAGATCACCTCGTTGGCGGCGGCCGGCAGGATGCCGCGCATGGCCTGCGGCAGCACGATCCGCCAGGCCTGGCGCCAGCGCGGCACGCCCAGCGCGGCGGCGGCCTCGCGCTGCCCGCCGTCGACCGCGATGATGCCGCCGCGGATGATCTCCGCGGCGAACGCCGCCTGGTGCAGGCCCAGCCCCAGCACGGCGGCGCCGAGCGCGCCCAGCACCCCCATCGTCTCGAACTCGGCGAAGGTCGGGCCGAACGGGATCCCGATGCCGAACCGCTTGTAGAGGTAGGAGAGGTTGAACCAGAAGACCAGTTGCACGATCAGCGGGATGGAGCGGAACGCCCAGACGTAGGCCCAGGCGATGGACTGCAGGATCGCGCTGCGCGACAGCCGCATCGCCGCCACCACCGCACCCAGCAGGAAGCCCAGCAGCGTTCCGTAGAAGGTGAGTTCGATGGTGCGGCCGACGGCGCGCAGGATGGTGTCGGCGGAGAAGTAGACCCGGAAGGTCGCCCAGTCCCAGCCGGGGTTGGTGGCCAGCCCGTGGGCGAACTGGAGCAGGACGACGACGGCGGCGAGGCCGGCCGCCCAGCGCCACGGGTGGCGGGCCCGGACGGTCCGCAGACCGGCCAGCTCGCCGAGGTCGACGCGCCCGGCCGGGGCGGCGGGCGCCTTGGTGGCGGTTCTTCCGGCCGGCGGACCGGCCTCGGTGGTGGTGATGCTCATGGGGGGATTCCTCCAACAGGCCCGGGGCCCGGACAGGGGGTCACACGTGCTCGGGCGGGCTGATCTGGGATTCCTTGATCGCCGAATCGACGACTCCCCACTTCTTGACGATCTTGTCGTACGTCCCGTCCTTGATCAGCTGGTTGACCGCCGCCTGGAAGGCCGGGGCGAGCGGGGAGCCCTTCTTGAACGCGAAGCCGACGTCCAGCCGGTGGAACTCGCCGAGGAACTTCGTCCCCGACGCCTCCTGGGACGCCTGGTAGCGCAGGCCGTTGATGGTCGACATCACGACGTCGATCCGCCCCTGCTGGAGGCCGGTCAGCGTGGCGCCGTTGTCGCTGAACGCCTTCACCTCGAAGGGCTTCTTGCCGGCGTCGGTGCAGACGTTCTTCTTGGCGTTCAGCGTGGTCTCGAAGGTGGTGCCGGCCCCGGTGCCGATGACCAGCCCGCAGAGCTGCGCGAGGTCGGTGACCGGCTGGACGCTGGTGTTGTCCTTCTTGACCGCGAAGCCCTGGCCGTCGTCGATGTAGGTGACGAAGTCGATGGTCTTCAACCGGACGGCGGTGACCCCGAAGTTGCCGGTGCCGACGTCGTACTTGCCGCTGCCCAGCGCGGGCAGGATGGTCTCGAAGGCGGCCTCCTCGCGCTCCACGGTCAGGCCGAGCACCTTGGCCACCGCGTCGGTGAAGTCGATGTCCACCCCGGCCGCCTTCTTGGTGGCCTGGTCGGGGTAGAAGGCGGCGGGCGGCGAGGCGATCGCCGAGCCGAACTTCACCGTCCCGGCCTTGCGGACGTCCTCGGGCAGCAGGGCGGCCGCCGCGTCCGACTTGGCGACGCCGGAGACGAGGTCCTGCGCGGCGGCGTCGACCGCCGCCTGGCCGGCGCCCGGCTGGGCGGCGGTCTTCGGGTCCGAACCGCACGCGGCCAGGGCCAGGACCGGCAGCAGGGCGGTGGCCGCGAGCAGGCGGCGGCGGACGGTGGTGGTTCTCACGGGAGGTGGGCGCCTTTCGGGGTCGGTGCGTGATGGGGTCGCGCGGGGGCCTCGGCCCGCTCGCTGTCGGTGCGGGCCGGCAGGGACTTCTCGAACGCCAGCGGGCCGATCTCCAGCGGATCGGCGTCGACGTCGAACAGCGGGGTGTAGCCGGTCGCCAGGTAGAGCCCCCTGGCCTCGGGCTGGCGCGGGCCGGTGGTGAGGAAGATCCGGGTGTAGCCGACCGCCCGCGCGGCCCGCTCCAGCTCGGCCAGCACCCGGCTGGCCAGCCCCCGGCGGCGGTGCGCGGAATGCGTCCACATCCGCTTCACCTCGGCGGTCCGTTCGTCGTACCGCTTGTACGCACCGCCGGCCACCGGCTCGCCGTCCTCCAGCAGGAGCAGCAGTACGCCGGCCGGCTCCGCGAAGGCGTCCTTCGGGTACCGGCTCATCTCCTCCCGGGCATCTGGCCCGTAGCGGGTGACGTACTCGTGGGTGAGCTCCCGCAGCAGCGGCTCGACCAGGGGATCGTCGATCGTCACCCGGCGGACCTCGGTCGCCAGGCTGGTGCCGCTCACGCCTGGACCGCGATCAGCTGGTGGCGGTCGCGCTCGGCCCGGGCCTCCCGCTCGGCCGCCTCGGCCGCCTTCGCGGCGTCCCGCCGGGCGACCTCCTCGCGCACCAGCGGGATGACGTACCGGCCGAAGTCGATCGCGTCGTCGAGCAGCGCGTAGCCGCGCGCGGAGAGGATGTCCACGCCGAGGTCGTAGTAGTCGAGCAGCGCCTGCGCGACCGTCTCCGGCGTGCCGACCAGGGCGTTGGAGTTGCCGGCCCCGCCGGTGGCGGCCGCGGTCGGGGTCCAGAGCGCGCGGTCGTAGCGCTCGCCGGCCGCGGCGATCTCCAGCAGCCGCTGCGACCCGGTGTTCTCCGGGGTCCGGGCCTCGGCCGCACCGCGCCGGACCAGCTCGCCGGACTCCTTGCGGGCCCGGATCGCGTCCACCGTCCGGTACGCCTTCTCCCAGGCCAGTTCCTCGGTCGGCGCGATGATCGGCCGGAAGGCGACCTGGATGCGCGGCACGTCCGTCCGGCCGGCGGCCCGCGCGGCCTCCTTGACCCGCTCGATCTGCTCGGCGGTCCGGGCCAGCGGTTCGCCCCAGAGGCAGTAGATGTCCGCCTCCGCCCCGCCGGCCGCGTAGGCGGCCTCCGAGGAGCCGCCGAAGGAGACGCCCGGGCGCGGGGCCTGGACGGGGAAGACGTCCGAGACGAAGTCGTTGAAGCGGTAGTACTCGCCCTCGTGGTCGAAGGCCTCCGTGCTGGTCCACGCCTTCTTGACGATCCCGATGTACTCACGGGTGCGGGCGTAGCGCTGGTCCTTGGTCAGGAAGTCGCCCTCGCGCTGCTGCTCGTGGTCGTTGCCGCCGGTGATGAAGTGGACGGTGAGCCGCCCGTCGCTGATCCGGTCCAGGGTGGCGAAGGTCTTCGCCGCGTAGGTCGGGTAGGAGACGTTCGGCCGGTGGGCCAGCAGGATCTGGAGCCGGTCGAGCCGGGCCGCGAGGAACGCCGCGGCCGCCGCCGGGTCGGGGGCGCCGGCGCCGTAGGCGAACAGCACGCGGTCCCAGCCGTTGTCCTCGTGGGCCCGGGCCAGCCGCAGGGTGTAGTCGCGGTCGAAGGCCGCCGTGGAGCGGGGGGTGGTCTCCGAACCATCACCGGTGGCGGCGATGCCGAGGAATTCGACGGGCATGGTGACTGACCTTTCGGGTCGTACGGAATCCGGCGGCTGCGGGTGGGCAGACCGGAACAGGCCGTGGCAGAGCCAGGCTTGGAGCACGGAGCGGGGAGCAGGGAGCAGGGAGCACGGAGCGAGAAGGCCGAGCGGGGAGCGCGGAGCGAAGAGGGCCGAGCGGGAGGGCGGAGCGGAGCGCGCGGATCGACGGGCACGGGCACGTGACGGTGACGACGGCGGCGAAGGCGTCGACGTCGGCGGAAGGGCGACGGAGAACTGCCGGAGTGCAGTGGGGTACGGAAGGCTGAAGGCGGCAGCGTGCGCCTGAAACGGCCGTCCGTACGGGACTGGACGGCCTACCCGGCCCGCGACGGGGCACCGAGGGAGAGGTCTCCGCGAGGAGGGCCTCCGAGGGAGGAGGCTCCTAGGAGGACAGGGCCGGCTGGACGGCCCGCTGCCGGGTCAGCCGCGACACGCCGCGGACCACACCCGACCGAAGTCGATGTGGTCGCGGGTGACCAGGAGCTGCTCGGCGTACATGAGCACAAGTTGAGCAGTGAAGGATGCACGGCGTCAACCACCGTCCATTACCGCTCTGTTGCGATCACTTGTCGCCGTGTGCCCCGGCGGCACCACCCTTGACAGCCCTCGTTCGCGCATGCGTACGATCAATGCGGAGAGCAGTGCGGAGCCGGTCGCGTTGAGGGACGCGAGCCGGCCCGACGGCCGTACGTGACCACCCCCGTACCTCCCGCCTGCCCGCAGCTTCCGCCTGGAGCCTCCTCATGGCCACCCCGCAGGACGTCCTTCCCGCGCCCTCCCTCACCGAGAACCCCGTGCCGGCCCCGGAGCCGCCCGCCGGCGCCGTCGTCGACCCCTCGGCCCGGCTCGTCGCCCGCCGCCGGCCCGGCCAGTGGGTCTCCGCCGCCGTCGCGCTGCTGCTGTTCGCGATGGCCCTCAGTTCGGTGATCCGCAACAAGGCCTTCCAATGGGACGTCGTCGCCGACTGGTTCACCGCCACCTCGGTCCTGAACGGCCTCACCCTGACCCTCTGGCTGACCGCCGTCACGCTCGGCCTCGGCTTCGTCCTCGGCACGGTGCTCGCCACCATGCGGCTCTCCAGCAACCCGGTGCTGCGCACCCTGAGCTGGACGTACATCTGGATCTTCCGCTCCACCCCGGCGCTGGTGCAGCTGCTGCTCTTCTTCAACATCGGCGCGCTCTACCCGACGCTCGGCCTGGGCATCCCGTTCGGCCCGGAGTTCGTCACCGTCCGGACCGTCAACCTGTTCGGACCCACCCTGACCGCCGTGGTCGGCCTGACCCTGCTGGAGGCCGCGTACGCCGCCGAGGTGGTGCGCGGCGGGATCCTCTCGGTCGACCGCGGCCAGCTGGAGGCCGCCTCGGCGCTCGGGCTGGGCCGGTGGCGGGTGCTGCGCCGGATCATCGTCCCGCAGGCGATGCGCTCGATCGTCCCCACCGCCGGGAACATGCTGATCAGCGCGCTCAAGGGCACCAGCATCATCAGCGTGCTGGCCGTCTCCGACCTGCTCTACTCGGTGCAGCTGGTCTACCTGCAGTCCTACCAAGTCATCCCGATGCTGATGGTCGCCACCATCTGGTACATCGTGATCACCACCGTGCTGTCCGTCGGCCAGTACTACGTCGAGCGGCACTACGCCAAGGGCGCCACCCGCGACGGCCTGCCGCCCACCCCGCTGCAGAAGGCCCGCGCGGCCTGGCGCCGGCTGCGCGCCGCCGCCGACGCCCCGGCCGGGGCCGACGCCGCGACCGGCGCCAAGACCGCAGCCGGGGAGACGCGTTGACCACCCTGGTGATCGTCGGCGCCGGCCCGCGCGGTACCGGGCTGCTGGAGCGGATCGCCGCCAACGCGGCCGAACTCCTGCCCTCCGAGCGCCCGCTGGAGATCCACCTGGTCGACCCGCACCCGCCCGGCGCGGGCCGGATCTGGCGCTACGACCAGTCCCCGCTGCTCCGGATGAACTCGATGGCCGAGGACGTCACGATGTTCACCGACGAGCGGTCCACCATCGACGGACCGGTCCGCCCCGGGCCCTCGCTGGCCGAATGGGCCGCCCGGCAGCCGGAGTTCGCGCCCTACCGGGAGGTCGAGGACCCGGCGGTCCGGGCCGAGCTGGGCACCCTGGCGCCCACCGACTTCCCCACCCGCCGGGCCCAGAGCGCCTACCTGGACTGGGTGTTCCGCCGCGCCGTCGCCGACCTCCCGCCGCACATCACCGTCACCGTGCACCGGGACACCGTCCGCCGGGTCGAGGGCCCGGTGGACGGCCCGCAGCTGGTCCACCTCGGGGACCGGGTGCTCACCGCCGACCACGTCACCCTGACCCTCGGCCACCTCGACTCCGCCCCGCACCCCCGGTACGCCGCGGACGCCGGGTTCGCCGCCCGGCACGGCCGCTTCCACCTGCCGCCCGCCTTCTCCGCCGACGCCGACCTGAGCGGCATCGGCGCCGGCGAGCACGTCGTCCTGCGCGGCTTCGGGCTCGCCTTCGTCGACCTGGTCGCCCTGCTCACCGAAGGCCGGGGCGGCCGCTTCGAGGAGACGCCGGACGGCCCGGTCTACCGGCCCTCCGGCCGCGAGCCGGTGATCCACGTCGGCTCCCGGCGCGGGGTGCCCTACCACTCCAAGACCGGCTACCGGCTCCAGGGGCCGCCCGCCCCGCTCCCCCGCTACTTCGACGCGGCCGCCGTGGACGCCGTTCTCGCGCGCCCCGGACCGCTCGAACTGCGCCGTGACTTCTGGCCGTTGATGGCGAAGGACATCGGCTTCGGGCACTACCACGAACTGTTCCACGCCCACCCCGAACGCACCGCGCTCCCCTGGGCCGAGTTCCTCGCCGGCTACGACGCCCACGACTGGTACGCGCCCGAGCTCGCCCGGCTGATCGCCCGGGCCGTCCCCGACGAGGCCGACCGGCTGGACTTCGAACGGCTCGACTTCCCGCTGGCCGGTCTCGAACTCGGCTCCGCCGAGGAGCTCCAGCGCCATCTGCGCGGCTACATCGCCGAGGACGCCGACCGCCGCGCCGACCCGGCCCACAGCGCCGACCTCGGCGCCTTCCTCGCCCTGCTCTCGCTCTTCGGCCAACTGCCCCGCGTGCTGGCCTCCGGCCGCCTCACCGCCCGCTCGGTCGGCGAGGAGGTCGACGAGTGGTTCTTCGGCTACTTCAGCTACCTCGCCTCCGGCCCGCCCGGCTTCCGGCTGCGCCAGCTGCTCGCGCTCTCCGAGGCGGGCGTGGTCCGCTTCCTGGGCGCGGGCGTCCGGGTCGACCGGGACGAGGCGACCGGCACCTGGCGGGCGTCCGGTAGCACCGTGCCCGGGCACCGCGTCGAGGCCACCGCGCTGATCGAGGCGTACCTGCCCAAGCACGCGCTGGCCCGCACCCGGGACCCGGTCCTGCGGGACCTGCACCGCGCCGGGCGGATCGTGGAGGAGGTGGTCAGCGACGAGGAGCACACCCACCGCTCCGGGCTGCTCACCATCCGGCCCGGGGACAGCCGGGTCCTGGACCCGGCCCTGGACGGCGGGCCGCACCCGCGGCGCACCGCCCTCGGCCCGCACACCAGTCTGCGCGCGGCGGCCGCCTTCGCCCGGCCGCGCACCGACTCCCCGGGCTTTCGCCAGAACGACGCCGCCGCCCGGGCCATCCTGCGGGCCCTGGCGGCCGTCCCGGCGGCGGGTGGGCGGCCCACCGCGCCGCTCGCGGCCCGCGTGGTCGGCCCGGGCCCCCGCCCGGCCGGCTCGGGGCCCGAACAGCTCCTCGAGCAGGTCCTCGGCGGTGACGTGGTCCGGAGCTGACACGACGATCCAGCCCCCGCTCGACGTGATGCCGGTCCGGCGCTCCAGCGCGGTCAGGCAGGCACCGGCCTCCTGGCCCGAGGCGACGTCCCGGGCCAGGAGGGCGCCGGATCGGCACCACGGCCCCGGCCGGGGCGCTCCTGGCCCGGCGGGCCACCCGGGGCCGCGGCGCGCGGGCAGGCCCGGCGCGCGGACAGCGCCGGCCGCTGCTGGTCGGGACAGGTCGTGCCGGGCCCGCGCGGTGGCCGGTCACCCGCGCCCCCGCCTCTCGAAGCGGCCGCACCCCCTCGACGCACCGTGCGGGGTCGGCCGGTACCGGTACCGGGATGGCCCGGACGACTCGAACGGGTGGAAGGATGGACGGCGGGCCACGCGACGGAGCGGCGGCCGGACGAGCACAGCCGAGGAGCGCAGTCATGGCCAAACCGGCCCCGCAGAGCGATCCCGCGCAGGACGCCCCCGTGGTGTCCGCGCCCCAGCACGCCGCGGCCGGACTGCCGGCGGTCGGCCACAGCCTCCGGATGGCCACCGAGCAGATGGGCGCCCGGCGCACCCTCGCCACCCTGCGCAAGGTCAACCAGCCGGACGGCTTCGACTGCCCCGGCTGCGCGTGGCCCGAGCCCGGGAAGACGCACACCGCCGAGTTCTGCGAGAACGGCGCGAAGGCCGTCGCCGAGGAGGCCACCGAGCGCCGGATCCGCGCCGAGTTCTTCGCCGCCCACCCGGTGGCCGAGCTGGCCGAACGCTCCGGCTACTGGCTCGGCCAGCAGGGCCGCCTCACCCAGCCGATGCTGCTGGACGAGGGCGCCACCCACTACACGCCGATCGCCTGGGACGACGCCTTCGCGCTGATCGCCGAGGAGCTGCGCGCCCTGGACACCCCGGACGGCGCGGCCTTCTACACCTCCGGCCGGACCAGCAACGAGGCCGCCTTCGCCTACCAGCTGTTCGCCCGCCGGCTGGGCACCAACAACCTGCCGGACTGCTCCAACATGTGCCACGAGTCCTCCGGCTCGGCGCTCACCGAGACGCTGGGCGTCGGCAAGGGCAGCGTCAGCCTCAAGGACCTCTACCAGGCCGACCTGATCATCGTGGCGGGCCAGAACCCGGGTACCAACCACCCGCGGATGCTCTCCGCCCTGGAGCGGGCCAAGCGCGCGGGTGCCACCGTCGTCAGCGTCAACCCGCTGCCCGAGGCCGGCCTCGAACGGTTCAAGAACCCGCAGAACGCCCGCGGCCTGGCCGGCCACGGCACCAAGCTGACCGACCTCTTCCTGCAGATCCGGCTCGGCGGCGACCTCGCCCTGTTCCGCGCGCTCAACCGGCTCGTCCTCGACGCGGACGGCGGCGTCGACGAGGAGTTCGTCGCGCGGCACTGCCACGGCTTCGAGGAGTTCGCCGCCGAGGCCCGGCAGACCCGGCGCGAGGAGGTGCTCGCCGCCACCGGCCTGCCGTGGGAGCAGATCGAGGAGCTGGGCCGCCTGGTGCTCTCCTCCCGGAAGATCATCGTCTGCTGGGCGATGGGCCTCACCCAGCACAAGCACGCCGTGCCGACCATCCGCGAGGTGGTCAACTTCCTGCTGCTGCGCGGCAACGTCGGCCGCCCGGGCGCCGGGGTCTGCCCGGTGCGCGGACACAGCAACGTCCAGGGCGACCGGACGATGGGCATCTTCGAGCGGCCCTCGGCGGCCTTCCTGGACGCGCTGGGCGGCGAGTTCGGCTTCGAGCCGCCGCGGGCGCACGGCTACGACTCGGTGGACACCATCCGCGCGATGCGCGACGGCCGGGTGAAGGTGTTCTTCGCGATGGGCGGCAACTTCGTCGCCGCCACCCCGGACACCGAGGTCACCGAGGCGGCGATGCGCCGCTGCCGGCTCACCGTGCACGTCTCCACCAAGCTCAACCGCTCGCACGTGGTGACCGGGGCCCGGGCGCTGATCCTGCCCACCCTCGGCCGTACCGACCGGGACGTCACCGCCAGTGGCGCGCAGTTCGTCAGCGTCGAGGACTCGATGGGCCAGGTGCACTCCTCGCGCGGCGGCCTGCGCCCGCCGGCGCCGGGGCTGCTCTCCGAGGTGGCGATCGTCTGCCGGCTGGCCCGCGCGGCGCTCGGCCCCGGGGACGACGTCCCGTGGGAGGACTTCGCCGACGACTACGACACCCTGCGGGACCGGATCGCCCGGGTGGTGCCGGGCTTCGACGGCTTCAACGACAAGGTCCGCCGGCCCGGCGGGTTCACCCTGCCGCACGGGCCGCGCGACTCCCGGACCTTCCCCACCGCGACCGGGCTGGCCAACTTCACGGTCAACCCGCTCACCGCGCCCGAGGTCCCGCCGGGCCGGCTGCTGCTGCAGACGCTCCGTTCGCACGACCAGTACAACACCACGATCTACGGCCTGGACGACCGCTACCGCGGCATCACCGGCGGCCGCCGGGTCGTGCTGGTCAACCCCGTCGACGCCGCCGAGCTGGGCCTGACCGAGGGCGGGTACGTCGATCTGGTCGGCGAGTGGAAGGACGGCGTGGAGCGGCGCGCCCCGCACTTCAAGGTGGTGCACTACCCGGTGGCCCGCGGCGGCGCGGCGGCGTACTACCCGGAGACCAACGTGCTGGTGCCGCTGGACTCCACCGCGGACATCAGCAACACCCCGACCTCCAAGGCCGTGCTGATCCGCTTCGAGCCGGACAGCGGCGCGAGCTGAACCGGCCGACGGCCCGGGGCTCCCCGGGCCGTCGGGCCAAGCTAGTGCTGGCCCGCCGGCAGCGGGGTGGCCGAGGTGGAGCCCGGGGCCGAGGCGGTGGCCGAACCGGTACGGGTGCCGCTGGGCGAGCCCGCGGGAGTCCCGGCCGGCGTCCCGGTGGGGGTGCCCGTCGGGGTACCGGTCGGCGTTCCCGTGGGCGTCCCGGTGGGCGTGCCGGTCGGGGTGCCGGTCGGCGTCCCCGTCGGGGTCCCGGTGGGCGTGCCCGTCGGCGTCCCCGTGGGCGTCCCGGTCGGCGTCCCCGTCGGGGTACCGGTCGGCGTCCCCGGGTCGGTCGGTGTGCCGGTGCCGGGCTGCGGGGTGCCGGGCGTCGGCGTCCCCGGGGTGGGCGTACCGGGCGCGGTCGGCGTGCCGGGCGCGGGGTTCGCCGCGTTCGGGTCGACCGGCACCTGGTTGGCCGGGCTCGGGGCGATCGGGGTGACGCTGTCCCAGCCCGCCGGGAGGTCCGGCACCTTCCAGGCACCGCCCGCCTCGTCCGAGGCGGTCTCCGGGTCGGGGCGGACGGCACCGAGGATCGGCATCGAGCCGATCGGCGACACCTTGATCACGGCGCCCGGACGGGGCGCCTGGACGACCAGCCCGCCGCCGATGTAGAGCGCGACATGGGTGGCGCCCTCGAAGTAGATGACCAGGTCACCGGGGCGCAGCTGGTTCAGGGCGACGTGCTGGAGCTGGGCCCACTGCTCCTGGCTGGTGCGCGGGATCGGCTTGCCTGCGTGCAGCCAGGCCTGCGAGGTGAGGCCGGAGCAGTCGAAGACGTCCGGGCCGGCGCCGCCCCACACGTACGGCTTGTTGAGCTGCGCCAGCGCGTACGCGACGGCGGCGCGGCCGGCCAGCGACGGGGTGCGCTCGCCCTTGCCGAGGGCGCCGGAGGCGAGGAAGGCCAGCTGGGCCTCGTCGGCCTTGGCCTTCTCCAGCTGCTCCAGCTCGGTGCGCTGGGCACCGGTGAGCGAGGAGACCAGTTGCTCGACGGCGGCCAGGTCGGTGGCGAGCTTGGCCTTGGCCGCGTCCTGCTGGGCGACCAGTGCCTGGGAGTTCTTCAGCGCCTCCTCGCTCTGCTTCTGCAGGCCGGTGAGCGCTTCGCGGTCGAGCTTGAGCCGGTCCAGGAACTCGGACTGCGAACGGCTCGCGGCGGAGAGCAGTTCGGCGATGGTGACGGCCTCGTACGGGTCCTGGGAGAGCAGCAGTTCGGCGTAGGCCGAGGTGGCGCCGTTGCGGTACTGGGCGGCGGCGAGCTGGGCGGCCACGTCGGTACCGGCGTCGACGAGCTTCTGCTGACGGTCCAGCCGGTCGCCCAGGTCGGTGACGGTGGCCTGCTGCTCGGCGACCTTGGTGACGGCGGCGTTGAACTGCTCGGTGGCGGCCTCCGCCCCCGTGTACAGCTCGTGCAGCCGGTCGAGCAGCGGCCCGAGGGTGGCCTTGGCCTCCGCGAGGGGGTCCGCGCCGGGCACGGCGGCCGGGGCGGTGATGCCCGGGTTGCCCGGGTCCGGCGCCGCGTAGGCGGCCTGGGCGGCCAGCGGCAGCGCCAGCGCGGCGGCCGCCAGGACGGCTCCGCAGCGCAGGGCGGCCCGCACCCACGGTCGTGTTCCGGCTGTCTCCGTGCGCTGTGCGGCCCCGCCCATGGATTCGTTCCTCCCCGCCCCTGCCGATCCCCGGGATGCCCGGATCCTCGCCGATCCTGTCATGGGTCACCCGGCAGAAACAGACCGCACCCGTACGGCCCGATGAATTCTTCGGTCGGTTGTGAGACAGGTCTCAGCAAACCGGATCGAACCAGGACGTTCTGCGCCAATGCCCAGTTCAGCGGGCCCGAGGACACCTCCTGGCAAGGTCATGGCAACCCCTTGGACACGTCCGGAACCACGCGGCCCGTCTCAGTTCACCTTCCGTTCACCGAGGCTCCCTACCGTCGCGATCGACACCAACGTCAGTGCGACAACTACGACGATTGTTTGGGTATGGAACACATCTCGTTCCTGGTGGCCGTTGTGATCATCACGGCGCTCGCCTTCGACTTCACCAACGGGTTCCACGACACCGCCAACGCGATGGCCACCTCCATCGCCACCGGAGCCCTTCGACCCAAGGTCGCGGTCACCATCGCGGCTGTCCTCAACTTCGCCGGGGCGTTCCTCTCGGTGAAGGTCGCCACCACCATCTCCGGCGGCATCGTCAACGAGAAGGCCGGGATCCATCCGGAGATCATCTTCGCCGCACTGGTCGGCGCGATCCTCTGGAACCTGATCACCTGGCTGAGAGGCCTTCCGTCCAGTTCGTCGCACGCGCTCTACGGCGGCCTGATCGGCGCCACCGTGGTCGGCGTCGGTCTCAACGGCGTCAACTTCGACACCGTGGTCACCAAGATCCTCATCCCGGCGATCGCCTCCCCGCTGGTCGCGGGCCTGGCCTCGTGGGGCGCCACGAAGCTGGCGTACGCGATCACCCGCAAGAGCGACGGCGCCACCGTCACCAAGGGCTTCAAGACCGGCCAGGTGTTCTCCTCCTCGCTGATCTCGCTGGCCCACGGCACCAACGACGCCCAGAAGACGATGGGCATCATCACCCTGACCCTGGTCTCGGTCGGCGCCCTGCCGACCGGCGCGCTGCCCCCCACCTGGGTGATCGTCTCGGCCGGTGCGGCGATCGCGCTCGGCACCTACATGGGCGGCTGGCGGATCATCCGCTCGATGGGCAAGGGCCTGGCGGACATCCAGGCGCCGCAGGGCTTCGCCTCCGAGTCCGCCGCCGCGACCGTCATCCTGACCTCCTCGCACATGGGCTTCGGCCTCTCCACCACCCAGGTCTGCTCCGGCGGCATCATGGGCGCCGGCCTCGGCGGCCCGAAGGGCGAGCTGCGCTGGAGCCTGGTGCGCCGCATGGTCTACACCTGGGGCCTGACCCTGCCCGCCGCCGCCACGGTGGCCGGCCTCGCGGCCCTCGTGGTCGAGCAGGGCACCTGGGGCGTGGTCCTGGTGGGCGCCGTCCTGGTCGCCGGCTCGGGCGCGATGTGGCTGATCTCCCGCCGCCAGCCGGTCCACGCGGACAACGTCAACGAGGCCGGCGACATCACCCCGGTCGAGATCACCCCGACCGCCGCGGCCGGCACCCCCACCACTCCCGCCTCGACCACGGTCGCGGCCTGAGCGCCGGCGGCTGAGGAGCACACAGCATGCACATCAAGTGGAACGCCCTGGCCCAGACCGCCGGCTTCAGCTTCGGCATCACCGTCGCGGTGGTCACCGTCTTCGCGCTGGGCATCCTGGCCCTCTCCCGCCGTGAGGCCGCGCTGACCGCGCAGCGCTCGGCGGCCGGCTCCGGCGCCCCGGCCGGCGGCGGCCGACTGGCCCTGGCCGGTGCCTACACCTGCTTCGCGGTCTGCGGCGCCGCCGTCCTCTACGGCCTGTCCCTGATCGCCGGCCACTGACGCACGGAGTACGGCGAAGGCCGGGGAGCGGTGGTCCGCTCCCCGGCCTTCGCCGTGTCCTGCCCCGTGCCCCCGCCGGCGGCGGTCAGCCCTGGTGGCCGGTGCGCAGCACGGTCTCGCGGATGAACAGCACCGTCACGAAGGCCAGCAGCGCGAACGGCGCCGCGACCAGGAAGACCACGCCGACCCCGTGCCCGAAGGCGTCCGTCACCAGCGGGACGAGCGGGGCGGGCAGCTTGTGCAGGTCCGGGATGCCGCCGCCGGCCGCGGCGCCGGTGGCCGGGACGTGCGCGGCCGCCAGGTTCTCCGTCAGGTAGTGGCCGACCCGGTTGTTCATCAGGGCCCCGAGGGCGGAGACGCCCATCGCGCCGCCCATGGTGCGGAAGAAGGTGACCACCGAGCTGGCCGCGCCGAGCTCGTGCCGGGGCACCGTGTTCTGCACCGCGAGCACGAGGTTCTGCATGGTCAGGCCGAGGCCGATGCCGGTGATCGCCATGTAGACGGCGAGCAGCACGTAGTCGGTGTCGGCCCGGGCGGTGCCGAGCAGGGCGAAGCCGACGGCCAGCATCAGGGTGCCGGCGACCAGGTAGGCCTTCCAGCGGCCGTACTTGGTGATCAGCTTGCCCGCCACGGTGGAGGCGACGGCCAGGCCGAGGATCATCGGCAGCGTCATCAGGCCGGCGATGGTCGGGGACTTCTCCCTGGCCAGCTGGAAGTACTGGCTGAGGAAGGTGGTCGCGCCGTACATCCCGATGCCGACCAGCACGCTGGCGACCGCCGCCAGGGTGACGGTGCGGTGGCGGAAGAGGCTCGGCGGGATGATCGGCTCGGCCGCGCGCTTCTCGATCGCCACGGCGAGCCCGCCCAGCACCAGGCCGCCGCCGACCATGGCCGCGGTCTGCCAGGAGAGCCAGGCGTAGTTCTTGCCGGCCAGCGTGATCCAGATCATCAGCAGGCTGACGGCGCCGGTGATGACCAGGGCACCCAGGTAGTCGATCTTCACCTTGCGCTTGACCACCGGCAGCTTCAGGGTGCGCTGCAGCACCGCGATCGCGGCCAGCGCGAAGGGGATCCCGACGTAGAAGCACCAGCGCCAGCCGAGCCAGGAGGTGTCCACGATGACGCCGCCGATCAGCGGGCCGCCGATGGTGGCGAGGGCGAAGACCGCGCCGAAGTAGCCGCTGTACCGGCCGCGCTCGCGCGGCGGGACCATCGCCGCCAGGCAGATCTGGGCGAGCGCGGTGACACCGCCGGCGCCGATGCCCTGCAGCGCGCGGCAGGCGATCAGCTCGCCGGTGTTCTGGGCGAGGCCGGCCAGCGCGGACGAGGCGATGTAGATCACCAGGGCGATCTGCAGGAGCAGCTTCTTGCTGGCCAGGTCGGACAGCTTGCCCCAGATCGGGGTGGAGGCGGTGAGGGTGAGCAGGGTGGCGGTGATCACCCAGGTGTAGGCGGACTGGCCGCCGTGCAGGTCGGTGAGGATGCGCGGCAGGGCGTTGGAGACGACGGTCGACGACAGCACGGCCACGAAGAGGCCGAGCAGCAGGCCGGACAGGGCCTCCAGCACCTGCCGGTGGGTCATGGGTGTGTCGTCGTCGGCGGTGGCGGCTCCGGTCGCGGCTCGGGTGGTGACGGTCATCTGGGTCCTTCGGCGGGTGCGGGGCGGAAGCGGGAGGCGGCGACGGGGAACGGAAAAGTCGTTGCCTTAAGCAACCATAGGATCAATGGTTGCTTAAGGCAACTTTCTTCAAGCCCAAGTAAAGTCCCGCCCCGCGACCCGCGCCGGACCGCCGGACCTCAGGTCCCGACGGCCTCCCCGACCACGTCGTTGAAGCGGTGCAGCAGCCCGGCGAAGCGGATCACGTCCTCCTCGGACCAGTTGGCCATCAGCTCGCGCACCCGCTCGATCCGGGCGTCCCGCGCGCCCAGGTAGCGCCGCCGGCCGTCGTCGGTGAGCGAGACCAGCGCGGACCGGCGGTCCAGCGGATCCGCCTCCCGGGTCACCAGGCCCAGCTCCTCCAGCGCCCGGATCTGCCGGCTCACCGTGGCCTTGCCCACCGCGAAGTGCACGCCGACGTCGGTCACCCGCACCCGCCCGGCCTGCTCGATGTAGCCGAGCATGCTGTACGCCGCCCCCTCCAGGCTGGGGTGCACCCGGCGGGAGAGTTCCGCCACCCGGGCCCGGCCCCGGCGGAACATCAGCGCGACCTCGCGCTCCACCGCCAGCAGGGGTTCCTCGTCATTCGCCGCACTCACCGCGCAAGTATCCCGCAGCACAGTGCCCCCACATACGGCGCGGGAAATCGGGAAAGCCAACTACTTGATGGTATGAAGTATCCGTTTTTCCCGATACGCAAGGAGATGTGGATGACCACCCCAGGGCAGGGACCGAGGCCAGGACTCGTCGCCGAACTGAAGGGGGCGGTCACCCCGCGCGCGGCGCTGCTGGTGATCGCCGTCCTCCTCCTCCAGCTCGGCTTCATCACCTCGTACGTCGGGGCGCTGCACAGCCCCACCCCGCACGAGCTCTCGATCGCGGTGGTCGCGCCGCCGCAGGTCTCCCCCAAGCTGGTCGAGGCGCTGGAGGGGGTGCCCGACAACGCGGTACGGGCCTCCACCGCGCCCGACGCGGAGACCGCCACCGCCCGGATCAAGGACCAGAAGCTCTACGCCGCGCTGGTGGTGGACCCGGCCGGCACCGAGGACACCCTGCTGGTCGCCAACGCCCGCGGCCCGGCCGCCGCCCGGGCCGCCCAGACCATCGTCACCGCGGTGGACCAGACCCAGGGCCGGACGGTGCGCACCGTCGACACCATCCCGCTGGCCAAGGGCGACACCAACGGCCTGTCCTCCTTCTACCTGGTGATCGGCTGGTGCGTCGGCGGCTACCTGGTCGCCTCGATCCTCGGCGTCAGCGCCGGGGCGAAGCCCGCCAACGCCTACCGGGCGGCCATCCGGCTCGCCGCCCTCGCGCTGTACTCGATCGCGGCCGGCATCGGCGGGGCGGTGATCGTCGGACCGGCGCTGAACGCCCTGCCCGGCTCGTCCTGGGGGCTCGCCGCGCTGGGCGCCCTGGTGGTGTTCACGGTCGGCGCGTTCACCATGGCGCTGCAGTGCCTCTTCGACATCATCGGGATCGGCGTCGCGGTACTGATCTTCGTGGTGCTCGGCAACCCCAGCGCGGGAGGGGTCTTCCCGCCACCGATGGTGCCCCCGTTCTGGCGGGCCATCGGCGCCTGGATCCCGAACGGCGCCGGCACCGACGCGGCCCGCTCGATCGCCTACTTCGGCGCGACCAACCTCACCATGCCGCTGCTCGTGCTGCTGGTCTGGGCACTGCTCGGCGTCGCCGTCACCTTCGCCGCCGTGCTGCGCCGGCCGCGCGGGGGCCGCGAGCTGCCCGCCGGGTAGCCGGGCCACCGCCACCGCCCGGGCCGGCCCGACACCGCCCCTACCCGTCGAGCCGGCCCGGGTCCGCGACGATCGCCCGGACCACGCCGACCGCCGCCCCCAGCAGCGGCCCGCGCCGGCCCAGCCGGGAGACCGTCAGCCGCTCCTCCGTCCAGGGGCGGACGGTCACCCGGGCCGCCAGCTCGGCCCGCATCCCCGGCAGCAGCCAGGGCGCCAGCCGGGCGTACCCGCCGCCCAGCACCACCTCGGCCGGGTCGAGCAGGTTGACCGCCCCGGCCGAGGCGATCCCCAGGGCCGACCCGGCCCCGTCCAGCGCCCCGCGGACCTCCTCGTCCCCGGCCCCGGCCCGCTCGGCGAGCAGGGCGACCCAGTCGCCCCGGATCCCCTCCAGCCCCGCCGCCCGCAGCACCGCCGCCTCCCCCGCGTACTGCTCCAGGCAGCCGTGCGCCCCGCAGGCGCAGCGCGGTCCGTCCGGGTGGACCGGCACGTGCCCCAGCTCTCCGGCGTAGCCGTGCGCCCCGCGCATCAGCCGGCCGCCGACCACGATCGCCGAACCGACCCCGGCCTCGGCCGAGACGTGCAGGAAGTGATCCGGGGCGCCGCCCAGCCAGCGCTCGGCGAGCCCGCCCAGATTGGCCTCGTTCTCGGCCTCGACCGGCAGCTCGGCCAGGCCCTGCGCGCCGGCCGCGCGCAGCGCCGGCCGCAGCTCGGCGGCCAGCGGCACGTCCTGCCAGCCCAGGTTGGCGGCGCGCTGGAGCACCCCGTCGCCGTCGCCGACCAGGCCGGGCACCGCGAGCATCAGTCCGGCCGGGCGCAGCCCCGCCTCGACGACCGCCCGGCGCAGCAGTTCGGCCAGGTCGGCCATCACGGCGGCGGGCCGCCGGTCCCGGTTGCGGATCTCCTGACGGTGCCAGGCGCGAACCTCGCCGCGCAGGTCGACCACGCAGGCGCCGAGGTGCTCGACCCCGATCTCGGCGCCCAGACCCGCCGGTCCCTCGGGGTTGAGCCCCAGGGCCGTCCCGGGCCGGCCGACCTTGCCGCTGGGCGCCGCCGGACCCTCCTCGACCACCAGCCGGGCCGCGATCAGCTCCTCGGCGAGCGAGGACACCGCCGCCCTGGTCAGCCCGCTCTCCGCGGCGACCTCCGCGCGCGAGCGCGGGGCCCGCGCGATCACGCCGAGCACCAGCGCCAGATTGGCCCGCCGCATGCCCTGCTGGCTGGCCGGCCCGGCCCGGAGGCCGTCCGTCTCGCGCATCGCGCTCACCCCGCTCAGCTTCCGCCCGCCCCGCCGGTGGGCGGGTCCCGCAGTTCGGACCGGTGTCTGCAGCGTAACCGCGTTCGGCCAGGCGCTCCCGCCGGGCCCGGGGGTCGGATCGGCCGCTCCGGCGCCCCGCCGCGCCGGGCCGCTACGGGATCCGCTGCGGCTGCTCCACGCGGGGGGCGACGGGCTCGGGGAAGCGCGTGAAGACCCAGCGCTGCATCGCCCAGAAGCGGAAGAGCATCGCGACGAAGGTGCCGAGGACCATGCCGCTCAGGAAGTCGGCCACCTCCTGGGTGAAGGGCGTCACCTGCGGCTCGCGCAGGTCCAGGACGTAGCGCGAGACGATCAGCGGGAGGTCGTTGACGCCGATCGCCACCACGCTGACGAGCAGGAACAGCAGCACCTCACGCCGGTGACCGCGGGCCCGGAAGGACCACCGGCGGTTGAGCACGTAGGAGACGGTGGTGGCCACCACGGTCGCGATGGTGAGCGCAACCACCGGTTTGTGCTCCAAAAGGGTGAACTTCAGTGAGAAGTTGATCACTGTTGTCAGAACGAAGCACGTCCCCCCGACCAGCAGGACCTTCACCAGCCTGCGGTGCCTGACCAGGAACGGGCGCAGCCCCGCCGGCACCTTGGCCAGGGCGCGCTGAGTGGGGGACGGCATCTTCGCAGTTTCGCACGGGGCCCGCCGACGCTCCCTCCGACGGAATCGGCGGCCCGGCGGCTCCCGACGCTCCGGCGGCTCCCGGCGCCCGGTGCCCCCGGTCGTGCGGACGGGCGGCGGCCCGGCGGGAGCAGCGCGCTCCGCCGGGCCGCCGCCCGTTCCCGTCCCGCCGTCAGGCGGCGACCAGCACCTCGGCCGGCTCCAGGGCCAGCTCCAGCACCTCCCGCACGTCCGCCACCGGGTGGACGGTGAGCCGCTCCAGCACCTCGGCCGGGACGTCGTCCAGGTCGGCCTCGTTGCGCTTGGGGATGATCACCGTGCCGACCCCGGCCCGGTCGGCGGCGAGCAGCTTCTGCTTCACCCCGCCGATCGGCAGCACCCGCCCGGTCAGCGACACCTCACCCGTCATCGCCACGTCCGTGCGCACCCGGCGGCCGGAGAGCAGCGAGGCCAGGGCGGTGGTCATGGTGATGCCGGCGCTCGGCCCGTCCTTGGGGACGGCCCCGGCGGGGACGTGCAGGTGCACGCCCCGGTCGCGCAGCGAGGTGACCGGCAGCTCCAGCTCGGCGCCGCGCGAGCGCAGGTAGGAGAGCGCGATGTGCGCGGACTCCTTCATCACGTCGCCCAGCTGCCCGGTGAGGGTGAGCCCGGTGCCGCCCGTCTCGGCGTCCGCCAGCGAGGCCTCGATGTACAGCACGTCGCCGCCGGCGCCCGTCACCGCCAGGCCGGTCGCCACACCCGGTACGGCGGTCCGCCGCTCGGCGGGCTCCTGGGCCGCCTCCGGGACGTGGTGCGGCCGGCCGATCAGCGCGCGCAGCTCGCCCGCGCCGATCGCGGCGGGCAGCTCGCGCTCGCCCAGCTCGGACTGCGCGGCGATCTTGCGCAGCACCCGGGCGATCGAGCGTTCGAGGGTGCGGACGCCGGCCTCGCGGGTGTACTCCCCGGCGAGCCTGCGCAGCGCCTCCTCCTCGACGGAGACCTCCTCGCTCGTCAGTCCGGCCTTCTCCAGCTGGCGCGGGAGCAGGTGGTCCCGGGCGATGACGACCTTCTCGTCCTCGGTGTAGCCGTCCAGCCGGACCAGCTCCATCCGGTCGAGCAGCGCCTCCGGGATGGCCTCCAGCACGTTGGCGGTGGCGAGGAAGACCACGTCCGAGAGGTCCAGCTCGACCTCCAGGTAGTGGTCCCGGAAGGTGTGGTTCTGCGCCGGGTCCAGCACCTCCAGCAGGGCGGCCGCCGGGTCCCCCCGGTAGTCGGAGCCGACCTTGTCGATCTCGTCGAGCAGGACGACCGGGTTCATCGAGCCGGCCTCCTTGATGGCGCGCACCAGGCGGCCGGGCAGCGCGCCGACGTAGGTGCGCCGGTGGCCGCGGATCTCCGCCTCGTCCCGGACGCCGCCGAGCGCCACCCGGACGAAGGTGCGGCCCATCGCCCTGGCCACCGACTCGCCCAGCGAGGTCTTGCCGACGCCGGGCGGGCCGACCAGGGCCAGCACCGCACCGCCGCGCCGGCCGCCCACCAGGCCGAGCCCCTGGTCGGCCCGGCGCTTGCGGACGGCCAGGTACTCGACGATCCGGTCCTTGACGTCCCCGAGGCCGGAGTGGTCCGCGTCCAGCACGGCGCGGGCGCCGGCGATGTCGTAGGCGTCCTCGGTGCGCTCGTTCCAGGGCAGCTCCAGGACGGTGTCCAGCCAGGTGCGGATCCAGGAGCCCTCGGGCGACTGGTCGGACGCCCGCTCCAGCTTGTCGACCTCCTTGAGCGCGGCCTCGCGGACCTTCCCGGGCAGGTCGGCGGCCTCGACCCGGGCGCGGTAGTCGCCCTCCTCGTCGGCCGGGTCGCCGTTCAGCTCGGCCAGCTCCTTGCGGACGGCCTCCAGCTGGCGGCGGAGCAGGAACTCCTTCTGCTGCTTGGCCACGCCCTCCTCGACGTCCTTGCGGATGGTGTCGTTGACCTCCTCCTCGGCGAGGTGGTCGCGCAGCAGGGTGAGGGCGTACTCCAGGCGGGCCACCTGGTCGGCCTCCAGCAGCACCTTGAGCTTCTGCTCCGCGGTGACGAAGGACGCGTAGCCGATGTTGTCGGCCAGCTCGCCGACGCCCTCGATCTGGGCCACCCGGTCGACGATCTGCCAGGCGCCGCGCTTGCGCAGCCACTGGGTGGAGAGCGCCTTGTACTCCCGGACCAGCTCGGCGGCGCGGCCGGCCACCGGCGTGCCCTCCGAGGACTCCCGGAACGGCGTGGTCTCCACCCAGAGCGCGGCGCCGGGCCCGGTGGTACCGACGCCGATCCGGACCCGGCGCACGGCGCGGACCAGCGCGGCCGGCTCCCCGTCGGCCAGCCGCCCGACCTGCTCGACGGTGGCGAGGGTGCCGGCCGCCGCGTACGAGCCGTCCACCCGCGGCACCAGCAGCACCTGGGGCTTGCCGGCGCCGGCGGCCGCGGCCCGCGCGGCCTCGACCGCGGCACGCACCTCGGTGTCCTTGAGGTCCAGCGGGACGACCATGCCCGGGAGCACGACCTCGTCGTCGAGCGGCAGTACGGGCAGGGTGAGCGGAGTGGACGTCGATGCCATGATCTCTCCCCAGTCAGCGAAGTTGAGTTGACCTGACTAAGGTTTCGCGGCCATGGAATGTTCCCCCCGCCCTGTTCGCCGGGAGCGAACAAGAAGGGTTCCGGGAAGGGGTGTCAAAAACGCCACGCGGGGGCGCGCACCGCCCCCCGGAGCACCCGGGAGTTACGCGCGGTCCAGCAGGGCGGTCGCCCCCTGGGCCTGCGCCGGGCCCGTGGCGCCGACGGCCGCCGCCTCCGGGCGCCGCCACCGGGGGCCGGGCCCGTTCCGCAGCCAGCGCCAGAGCGCGACCCCGGTCAGCAGCGCCACCGGGTGGCCGACCCCGGTCACCAGGTCCCGGTCGCCGGCGATCTGCTCGGCGACCAGGACGGCGGCGCCGCCGAGCGCGAGCAGCCGCCCGCGCGGCGGCAGCAGCCCGGCCAGCGCACCGAGACTGACCAGCACGCCGTAGCTGACCCCGATGTCCAGGCAGTCCAGCGCGCGGGGCTCCATCCGGCCGGTCGCCACGGCGGTGATCACCACCGACTGGGAGAGCACCGTCGCCGTGACGTGCCCGATCCCGAAGACCGCCGCGGCCCGGACGGCGCCCACCCGGCGCTCCAGCGGCGCGACGGTGAAGGCGAAGGCCCAGAGGTAGGGCATCCAGATCGTCCCGGCCACCCAGAAGCCGCTGAACAGCAGGGCGCGCAGCGGGTGGTGGACCAGGTTGTGCCCGTCCGAGCTGGAGGCCTCCTGCAGCCGGAGCACGAGGCCCGGGTCGGCCAGCCCGGCGAAGGTGGTGGTGGCCACGACCACGGCGAGGTAGCCGAGCGCGAAGGGGTTGCGCCGGGGCGTCGGCACCCGGGCGAGCACCCAGGCGGCCAGGCCGGTCCGCAGGCCGAACCGGAGCATCCCGTACGGCGGCCCCGGACGCGGCCCGCTCACCACAGCGTTCCTCCGCAGCTCCGCCATGCCGCCTCCGCTCCAGACCCGCAGCCTCCGGCCCCCGTCCGGTGCTCAACGTACCGGCGCGCGCCGGAAATCCCACCTGTGCGACTTGTCGTGACCACGGTACTTCGGGGTCCTGGGAGCCAGCTGGGAATACCCCGTGAACATCATGCGGCGCGCGACTCCACGATTGGTACAGACCTGCACTCCGTCTACGCACGAGTAGCGGCTCTGACCGGCGGCTTGTCGTCAACTGGAGTGCATACGTACCGTTACGCAGTGAAAAATCGGCGGGTAAGGTACTGGCCCGTGCCCACTTCCGAGTGGGTCCGACGGGCGGCCGGACGGCCGGCCCACGGGCCGGAAACATCCGGTCCACCTGCCGGGAAGCACCGGGTGTCCGTACGCTGCGAAGTGTGCGGGAGCGGTGGGCAGTCCACACCTGTCCTCCGACTCCGCACGCGCTACGGGACGGCGGACCCGGCACAGTCCACGACGGAACAAGACTACGAGCGGAGCCTCGCCATCCCCACAGGTGGCCGGCCCGCAGCCCTGGGGGCGGTGGCGTGACCGTGACAGAAATTCAGCAGGACAACCAGAACAGCGGCGGCACGGTGAGCAGCCAGCGCAGAGTGCTGGTGGTGGAGGACGAGCCCACGATCGCCGAGTCGATCGCGGCCCGGCTGGGCGCGGAGGGCTTCAAGGTCGCCGTGGCCCACGACGGCCCGGGCGCGGTCGACGGGTTCCACACCTGGCAGCCCGACCTGGTCGTGCTCGACATCATGCTGCCCGGCTTCGACGGCCTTGAGGTGTGCCGCCGGATCCAGGCCCAACGCCCGGTACCGGTCCTGATGCTGACCGCGCGTGACGACGAGACGGACCTCCTGGTCGGCCTCGGCGTGGGCGCCGACGACTACATGACCAAGCCGTTCTCCATGCGGGAGCTGGCGGCCCGGGTCAACGTCCTGCTGCGCCGCGTCGAGCGTGCCCAGCAGGCGGCCCGCACACCGGCGCTCGGCTCGCTGCGCTTCGGCGAGTTGGAGATCGACCACGTGCAGCGCCGGGTCCGGCTGGCCTCGGGCGACGTCCACCTGACGCCGACCGAGTTCGACCTGCTCGCCTGCCTGGCCGCACAGCCGCGGGCGGTACTCACCCGCGAGCAACTGCTGGCCGAGGTCTGGGACTGGACGGACGCGTCCGGCACCCGCACCGTGGACAGCCACGTCAAGGCGCTGCGCCGGAAGATCGGCGCCAGCTGGATCCGCACCGTCCACGGGGTCGGCTACGCGCTGGAGGCCCCGCTCTCCTAGCGGCGCCTCGGGCACCGGGCCTCCGGGGGGCCCGTGTCCCGAACCGCCGCGCGGACCCGCGGGGATCACAGGGGACCAATGACTTTTCCACAGCAACGCAACGGCGACGCCGACGGCGTCCGGCCCACGCTGGCCGCCCGCGCCGCCCACCGGGTGTGGGCCGACATCCGGCCGCTCGACCCGGTCCGCTCGATCAAGGGCAAACTCGCCCTCCTGGTGATCGTCTCGGTCTTCCTCGCCACCGGCATGGTCGTGGTGGCGATCCGCTCCGAGACGCAGATCCGGATCATCATGGTCTTCTCCATGATCGCTTCGCTGCTCTTCATGCAGTTCCTCGCGCACGGGCTGACCGCCCCGCTGCGCGACATGACCGCCGCCGCCCGCGCGATGGCCTCCGGCGACTACAGCCGCCGGGTCGAGGTGAGCTCCCGGGACGAGATCGGCGAGCTGGCGGCCACCTTCAACCACATGGCGGCCGACCTGGAGGCCGCCGACCGGCACCGCCGGGAGCTGGTCGCCAACGTCTCCCACGAGCTGCGCACGCCCATCGCCGCGCTGCGCGCCGTGCTGGAGAACGTGGTGGACGGCGTGGTCCAACCCAATCCCGCGACCCTGGGCGCCGCCCTGGAGCAGACCGAACGGCTCGGCCGGCTGGTCACCCACCTGCTCGACCTGTCCAAGATCGACGACGGCGTGGTGGACCTGGACGCGCGCCCCTTCGAGGTGCGCGAGTTCCTGGACGGCGTGCTGCGCGGGGTCACCGTGGACGGCGCGACGGCCGGCGGGGCCTTCTCCCGGCGCGGGGACGTCCGGCTGGCCCTGGAGGTCAGCCCGGTCGGCCTGACCGGCGTGGCGGACACCGAGCGGCTCCACCAGGTGGTCGCCAACCTGGTCGACAACGCCTGCAAGCACTCGCCGCCCGGCGGCACCGTGACGGTCCGGGCCCGGCCCGGCGGCGAGCCCGGCGCGCTGCTGCTGGAGGTCGAGGACGAGGGGCCGGGCATCCCGGCGGCCGACCGCACCCGGGTCTTCGAGCGGTTCAGCCGCAGCGGCACCGCCACCGCCCAGGGGCCCGGCTCCGACGGCGGCACCGGTCTGGGGCTGGCCATCGCCCGCTGGGCGGTGGACCTGCACGGCGGGCGGATCGAGGTGGCGGAGGCCTCCCCCGGCTGCCGGATCGAGGTCCGGCTGCCCGGCCCGCGGTAGCGCCCGCCCGGGGTCCGCTCGGCGGCCCCGGGCGCCCTCCCGCGTCGATCGGACGTCGCCCGCATGTCACAGAAGCGACACAGACGTGGACGGACGATCCAGGTGGCTCCGGACTGCGATTTGTCCGGTTTCATCCATATATAGCGGCTGATCGGAAGCGATCGCTTCCCATCCGAGGCGGCTTTCTAACGCACATTTTCAGCCAACCTGCAGGTCAGGACTGTGATCTGGGCGACGCCTGAGCCCTGGGGACTGCGCGATCACTGGTCAGGGGCGTAGCCTTAATCCCCGCTGTCCAAACATCCCAAAAGGAAGCGGAAGAGGGCGGTTGCCGCCGTGTCGCCACAGTCCCAAGAAACCCCCAACAGCTCGGCAAGCTCCACTGGCTTCGGCCCCAATGAGTGGCTCGTCGACGAGATCTACCAGCAGTACCTCCAGGACCCGAACTCGGTCGACCGAGCCTGGTGGGACTTTTTCGCCGACTACAAGCCCGGTACCGAGGTGACCCCAGTGACCCAGGCCGCGACCCAGGTCGGCCCCACGCCGACCCCCGTTGCCGCCCCCGCGCCCGCCGCTGCTGCTCCGGCCGCGCCCGCCCCCGCCGCACCGGCCGCGCCAGCGCCCGCCGCCGCGGCCCCGGCGCCCGCGCCCCTCGCCGCAGCTCCTGCCGCGCCCCCGGCCCCGAAGGCCGCCGCTCCGGCGCCGGCCGCGCCCGCCGAGACCGGCCCCGAGCTGGTCCAGCTCCGCGGCCCCTCCAAGGCGGTGGCGACCAACATGGACGCCTCGCTGGAGGTGCCGACGGCGACCTCCGTGCGCGCCGTGCCGGCCAAGCTGTTGATCGACAACCGCATCGTCATCAACAACCACCTGCAGCGCGCCCGCGGTGGCAAGGTCTCCTTCACGCACCTGATCGGTTACGCCCTGGTCCAGGCCATCAAGGCCTCGCCGGGCATGAACCACAGCTACCAGGTGAAGGACGGCAAGTCGTACCTGGTCAAGCCCGAGCACGTGAACCTGGGCCTGGCCATCGACCTGGTGAAGCCGAACGGCGACCGCCAGCTCGTGGTCGCGGCGATCAAGAAGGCCGAGACCCTCGACTTCTTCGGCTTCTGGCAGGCCTACGAGGACATCGTCCGCCGGGCCCGCGCCAACAAGCTGACCATGGACGACTTCACCGGCGTCACGGTCTCGCTGACCAACCCCGGCGGCATCGGCACCGTGCACTCCGTGCCGCGCCTGATGCAGAACCAGGGCACCATCGTCGGCGTCGGCGCCATGGAGTACCCGGCCGAGTTCCAGGGCTCCGCCCCGGAGACGCTGTCCCGGCTGGGCGTCTCCAAGATCATGACGCTGACCTCGACCTACGACCACCGCGTCATCCAGGGCGCGGCGTCCGGCGAGTTCCTGCGCGAGATCCACCGGCTGCTGCTGGGCGAGAACGGCTTCTACGACGAGATCTTCGAGTCGCTGCGGATCCCGTACGAGCCGGTCCGCTGGGCCACCGACGTGGCCACCACGCACGACGACGAGGTCAACAAGACCGCCCGCGTCATCGAGCTGATCCACTCCTACCGGGTCCGCGGCCACCTCATGGCCGACACCGACCCGCTGGAGTACAAGCAGCGCAAGCACCCCGACCTGGACGTCACCACGCACGGCCTCACCCTGTGGGACCTGGAGCGCGAGTTCGCGGTCGGCGGCTTCGGCGGCCAGCGGATGATGAAGCTGCGCGACATCCTCGGCCTGCTGCGCAACACGTACTGCCGCACGGTCGGCATCGAGTACATGCACATCCAGGACCCGACGCAGCGCAAGTGGCTGCAGGAGCGCCTGGAGAAGCCGTACACCAAGCCGGAGCGCGAGGAGCAGCTGCGCATCCTGCGCCGGCTGAACTCGGCCGAGGCCTTCGAGACCTTCCTGCAGACCAAGTACGTCGGGCAGAAGCGCTTCTCGCTGGAGGGCGGCGAGTCGCTCATCCCGCTGCTGGACGCGACCATCGACTCGGCGGCCGAGCACCGCCTGGACGAGGCCGTCATCGGCATGGCCCACCGCGGCCGCCTCAACGTGCTGGCCAACATCGTCGGCAAGCCGTACGGCAAGATCTTCGGCGAGTTCGAGGGCAACCTCGACCCGAAGTCGATGCACGGCTCCGGCGACGTGAAGTACCACCTCGGCTCCGAGGGCACCTTCACCGGCCTGGACGGCGAGACCATCAAGGTCTCGCTCGCCGCGAACCCCTCCCACCTGGAGGCCGTGGACCCGGTCGTCGAGGGCATCGCCCGC
The DNA here is from genome assembly GCF_040630735.1 of Kitasatospora sp. NPDC005748. Classification (NCBI taxonomy): domain Bacteria; kingdom Bacillati; phylum Actinomycetota; class Actinomycetes; order Kitasatosporales; family Streptomycetaceae; genus Kitasatospora; species Kitasatospora sp. NPDC005748. The sequence goes on along the minus strand of NZ_JBEXYD010000007.1, from coordinate 169,398 downwards.
GCCAAGCAGGACATCCTGGACCAGGGCGGCACCACCTTCCCGGTGCTGCCGATCCAGATCCACGGCGACGCGGCCTTCGCCGGCCAGGGCGTCGTCGCGGAGACCCTGAACATGTCGCAGCTGCGCGGCTACCGCACCGGCGGCACCGTGCACGTCGTGGTCAACAACCAGGTCGGCTTCACCGCCGCGCCCGCGAGCAGCCGCTCGTCGATGTACTGCACCGACGTGGCCCGCATGATCGAGGCGCCGATCTTCCACGTGAACGGCGACGACCCGGAGGCCGTGGTCCGCGTCGCGCGGCTCGCCTTCGAGTTCCGTCAGGCGTTCCACAAGGACGTCGTGATCGACCTCATCTGCTACCGCCGCCGCGGTCACAACGAGGCCGACAACCCGTCGTTCACCCAGCCGCTGATGTACGACCTGATCGACAAGAAGCGCTCGGTGCGCAAGCTGTACACCGAGGGCCTGATCGGTCGCGGCGACATCACCATGGAAGAGGCGGAGCAGGCGCTCCAGGACTTCCAGGGTCAGCTGGAGAAGGTCTTCGCCGAGGTCCGCGACGCCGCCCAGACGCCGGCCCCGGCCTCCAACGGCAAGCCGCAGGCGGACTTCCCGGTCAACATCCAGACCGGCATCTCCCAGGAGATGGTGAAGCGGATCGCCGCCTCGCAGGTCAACCTGCCGGACTGGCTGACCGTCCACCCGCGCCTGCTGCCGCAGCTGCAGCGCCGGGCCGCCTCGGTCGAGGACAACACCATCGACTGGGCGATGGGCGAGACCCTCGCCATCGGCTCGCTGCTGATGGAGGGCCACCCCGTCCGCCTCGCCGGCCAGGACAGCCGCCGCGGCACCTTCGGCCAGCGCCACGCGGTGCTCATCGACCGGGTCTCCGGCGAGGACTACACCCCGCTGCTGTACCTGACCGAGGACCAGGCCCGCTACACCGTGTACGACAGCCTGCTGTCCGAGTACGCGGCGATGGGCTTCGAGTACGGCTACTCGCTGACGCGGCCGAACTCGCTGGTCATGTGGGAGGCGCAGTTCGGCGACTTCGTCAACGGCGCGCAGACCGTGGTGGACGAGTACATCGCCTCCGCCGAGCAGAAGTGGGGCCAGCACTCCGGCGTCACCCTGCTGCTGCCGCACGGCTACGAGGGCCAGGGCCCGGACCACTCGTCCGCCCGCCCGGAGCGCTTCCTGCAGCTGTGCGCGCAGAACAACATGACGGTCGCCATGCCGACCCTGCCGTCGAACTACTTCCACCTGCTGCGCTGGCAGGCGCACAACCCGCACCACAAGCCGCTGGTCGTCTTCACCCCGAAGTCGATGCTGCGTCTGAAGGCCGCGGCGAGTGCCACCGAGGAGTTCCTGTCCGGCTCGTTCCGCCCGGTCATCGGTGACACCACCGTCGACCCGGCGAACGTCCGCAAGGTCGTCATCACGGCGGGCAAGTTCTACTACGACGTCGAGGCGGCCCGTACCGAGCGCGGGGTCACCGACACCGCGATCGTCCGGGTCGAGCGGCTCTACCCGCTGCCGGTGGCCGAGCTGCAGGAGGAGCTGGCCCGCTACGGCGACGACGTCCAGTTCGTCTGGGCGCAGGAGGAGCCGGCCAACCAGGGTGCCTGGCCGTTCATCGCGATGAACCTGGTCGACCACCTGCAGGTCGTCATCGGCCGCAGTGCCAACGGTTCGCCGCGGCTGCGCCGCGTCGCCCGCACGGCCTCCTCGGCCCCCGCGGTCGGCTCGGCCAAGCGTCACGCCGCCGAGCAGCAGGCGCTGCTGGAGGAGATCTTCACCATCTGAGCCCGCCCCGGCTCCGGTCGGGCTCGAACGGCTCCGGCCCCCGCGCACACCGCGCGGGGGCCGGAGCCGTTCCGGTGTCCCGCGGCCCGTGTGACGGCGCCGTGCCAAGGTTCCAGCTCTGCAACCAAACGGCCACCGACCTGCGAGCACAGCTGACGGGTCGGTAGGTTATGCCTCGCCGGACCGATGCCCGGGCGCCCTCACCGCGCCCGTGACCGACCGGATGACCTCACCGCTCTCCCAGGGGGATCACCACATGACCGCCGACACACCACGGGACGCCACGGCCTCGCCGCTCCCGCCGGTCTTCCAGCCGCTGCACCCGGACGACCCGCGCGAGGTCGGCGGCTACCGGCTCTTCGCCCGCCTCGGCGCCGGCGGCATGGGCCGGGTCTATCTGTCGTACACCCCGGGCGGCCGTCCGGTGGCGCTCAAGGTGGTCCGCCCGGAGTTCGCCGAGGACGGCGAGTTCCGCCGCCGCTTCGCGCAGGAGGTCAGCAACGCCCAGCGGATCCACGGCCTCTACACGGCCCAGGTGATCGACTCCGGCGGCCTGGACTCGGACGCCCCCTGGCTGGTCACCGCGTACGTGCCGGGCCCGTCGCTGCAGCAGGTGGTCCGCGAGAACGGCGCCCTGCCGGTGCGCACCGTGCTGCTGCTGATGGGCGGCATCGCCGAGGCGCTGCAGGCCATCCACAGCGTCGAGGTGGTGCACCGCGACCTCAAGCCGGCCAACGTGCTGGTGGCCGGCGACGGGCCGCGCGTGATCGACTTCGGTATCGCCCGGGCCGCCGACGCCACCGCGCTGACCGGCACCGGCTACCGGATCGGTTCGCCCGCCTTCATGTCGCCGGAGCAGGCCCAGGGCCGCCCGGTCACCCCGGCCACCGACGTCTTCGCGCTCGGCGCGCTGGCCGCGTACGTGGCCGGCGGCACCGCGCCGTTCGGCGACGGCCCGGACACCGCCGTGCTCTACCGGGTGGTGCACGAGCAGGCCGACCTGGAGGCCGTGCCGGCCGACCTGCGCGAGCTGATCATGCGCTGCCTGGCGAAGTCCCCCGAGGACCGCCCGAAGCCCGCCGAGATCATCGAGATCGCCCGCAACCACCCGTCGGTCGGCGGGCAGCTGCGGTTCGCCGACGACTGGCTGCCCCGACAGGTCAACACCGAGATCACCCGCCGCTCGGACCTGCCGAAGACCCCGCCGACCCCGCTGCCGGCCGCGCCCACCGCGCCTCCGAGCGGCCCGCCGACCACCCCGCCGCAGCCCTTCGCGCCGCCGACCCACCCGGCCACCGCGGCCTCCTTCGGCGTGCCGGACTTCGGCACCCCCCGGCCGCAGCCGGTCACCCCGCCGCCGGGCTTCACCCCGCCGCCACTCGGCGCGTACGGCCCTCCGCAGCCCGGCTACGAGGCCCCCACCGCGCCGGTGCTGCCCTCGCCGCCGACCGTTCAGCTGCGCCAGGAGCCGCCGTCCTACGACACCCCGCCGCCCGGCCCGGTGGTGACGGACACCCCGGCGCCCGAGCCCCGGCGCAAGGGCGTCTCCTGGAAGGTCCTGCTGGTGGTCGCCCTGGTGATGGCCCTCGGCGGCACCGCGGGCGGCGTGGTGCTGGTGAAGAAGCTCGGCGACGACGACAAGAAGAACGACAGCGCGAGCACCGCCCAGCAGAGCCCCGGCAACCAGCCCCAGCCGCTGCCGTCGCAGACCGCGGACGCCGGGGCGGCCGGCTCGCACAGCCCCTCGCCGACCCCGTCGTCCGCCGGGAAGGTGACGGCCGCGCCGTCGGCCACGACCAGCAACGGCGTGACCGCGCCCGCCCGGCCGGTCGGCTACACGCCGCTGCTCGACAAGAAGCCGCTGGCCATCCCCGGCACCGAGGCGTACTACGACTCCTACCGGATCGACCTGGACGGCGGGACGGTCGTGCCGCGCGGCAACGACCTCAAGTGGGGCCTGGGGCTGAACGCCACCGGCAGCAGCAGCAAGGCCAACTCCTTCACCACGGCGGGGGACGACAAGTCCGACTTCGCGGTGATCACCGAGGCCAGCGTGACCCCGGAGCAGTGCGCGATCGCGATCGACTCGCGGCCCGACACCGACCTGTCCTTCAACCGGGTCTCGCCCGGACGCCTGCTCTGCGTCCGCGACCGGCTCACCCGCAACATCGCCATCGCGGTGGTCGAGATCGCCGACGGCACCACCGGCGCCGTCAAGCTCACCGTGAGCACCTGGCGGGCCAGCTGACCGGGCGCCCGCCCGGACTATCCTGACCAGGTCGAATCCCCATCGGACCGGAGCGAACCCGTGTACTTCACCGACCGCGGCATCGAGGAGCTGCAGAACCGGCGCGGCGACGAGGAGGTCACCTTCGAGTGGCTGGCCGAGCGCCTGCGCGAGTTCGTCGACCTCAACCCGGACTTCGAGATCCCGGTCGAGCGGCTGGCCACCTGGCTGGCCCGGCTCGACGACGAGGACGACGAGTGACGCGGTAGACCGTGACCGAAGGGCCCGGGAGGCACCCGCCTCCCGGGCCCTTCGCGTGCCGCGCCCCGTAGGGGGCGTCTCGGGGTTCGTTCCGGGTCGCTCTCCGGGGCGCCCTCGGGGCCGGATCCCTTGACTTCGCCGTCACGCGATATATCGTCTTTGGAAGAGGACGCGATACATCGCGAGTCGTAACGGGAGGCGGCAGACATGAGCCAGTGGACGGTCGAGGGCCCCGACAGGATCACCATCGACGGGGAGGTCGACGCCCTCCACGTACGGATCGTCGGAGGCGCCGTGAACGTGGTGGCCACCGAGGGCCCGGCCCGGCTGGAGGTCACCGAGCTGGAGGGCGAGCCCCTTCAGGTCACCCTCGCCGAGGGGGTGCTGACGGTCACCTACAAGGACCTCAGCTGGAGCGAGTTCGGCGAGTCGGTCAAGTCGGTGCAGTCCATCAAGTCGTTCTTCGGCGGGCTGCGGCGCACCCGCCGGGCCGTGGTCTCGCTGGCCGTACCGGCCGGCGCCAAGGTCAAGGCCGGCACCGTCTCGGCCGGCGCCACCGTCTCCGGCATCACCGCGCCGGTCTCGGTGCACAGCGCCAGCGGCGACGCCACCCTGGTCGGCCTGACCGGCCGGACGGAGGCCCACACCGTCTCCGGGGACGTCGACGCCCAGTCGCTCTCCGGCGACCTCAAGGTCAACACCGCCTCCGGGCAGGTCACCCTGGTCGCCGGCACCTCGGACAACGTGCAGGTCCACTCGGTCAACGGGGACGTCACCCTCGACCTCGACGTGGCCACCCCGTCGGAGATCCGGGTCACCACGGTGAGCGGCTCGGTCGGCGTCCGGCTGCCCTCGCTGGTCGACACCAAGGTCGAGGCGGGTACCAACAGCGGGGACGTCACCAGCACCTTCGAGCAGCTCAAGGTCGGCGGCTCCTGGGGCGCCAAGCGGCTCTCCGGCAAGCTCGGCGACGGCCGGGGCAACCTGGTGGTGACCACCGTCTCCGGCGCCGTCACCGTGCTCCGCCGGCCGGAGGCCGAGGACGACGGCCCCGTGATCGTCAAGGAACTCCCGGCCGGCCCCGACCTCGGCACCGGCCCCGACCTCACCAAGGAGGTCTGAGATGACCCCCGTCTTCGGCCACGGCCGCCTTCGCCTCTACCTGCTGAAGCTGCTCGACGAGGCACCGCGGCACGGCTACGAGGTCATCCGCCTCCTGGAGGAGCGCTTCCAGGGCCTGTACGCGCCCTCGGCCGGCACCGTCTACCCCCGGCTCGCCAAGCTGGAGCAGGAGGGCCTGGTGACGCAGAGCACCGAGGGCGGCCGCAAGGTCTACCGGCTCACCGAGGCCGGCCGGAGCGAGCTGGCGGCCCGCCAGGGCGAGCTGGACGAGCTGGAGCTGGAGATCCGCGACTCGGTGGCCCAGCTCGCCGGGGCGATCCGCGAGGACGTCCGGGACGGCGCCCGGAGCCTGCGTGAGGAGCTGTGGGGGGCGGCGAAGCAGGCACCCCGCCCGGAGGGCGCCGAGAGCGGGGACCCGTGGGCCGGCCCCTGGGGGGACAAGGACGCCTGGCAGCGCGCCAAGGACGAGTTCGCCCAGTTCAAAAAGCAGGCCAAGGAGCAGGCCAAGCGCGCCAAGGAGCAGGAGAAGGCGGCCAAGGCCAAGGCGAAGGCCGCCGAGGAGGAGGCCCGCAGGCTCCGCGAGCAGTCCCGGGCGGCGCGGACGGCCGCCCAGCAGGAGGCGCTGCGGATCAAGCGCCGGGTCGAGCAGCAGGTCCGCGACCACGCGGCCCGCGGCGACTGGCCGACCGGACTGGCCGAGGGGCTCTCCGAACTCACCAAGGGTCTGGCCGGGCTGGCCGACGCCGCCCGCTGGGGCCACCCGGCGCAGGACGCCGAGGCACCCACCGAGAAGGTCAGGGTCACCCGGATCGACCTCGACAAGGACGAGCCGGCCGGCACCGCCCCGGCCGACCTTCCGGCCTGGACCGCGACCGACCCGGCCGGTGACCCGGCCCGCGAGCTGGAGCGGCTGCTCGACCGCTTCCGGGACCAGGTCCGCGACGCGGCCCGGGACGGCGGGGTGACGCCCGAGCGGCTGGCCGAGGCCCGCTCGGTGCTGGGCACGGCCGGCGAGCGGCTGCGCCGCCTGCTGGGCTGACCGGGCCGACGGGTCCGTGCGGGCCGGCGCTCCCCCGGGAGCGCCGGCCCGCCGGCGTTCAGGGGGTGAGCACGATCTTCCCGAAGACGTCGCCCCCGGCGAGCCGGGCGAAGCCCTCCCGGGCCTCGGCGAGCGGCAGCACCGAGTCGATCTGCGGCCGGACGCCGGTGGTGGCGCAGAGCGAGAGCAGCCCGGCCAGCTCCTCCTTGGTGCCCATGGTCGAGCCGACCACCCTGAGCTCCAGGAAGAAGATCCGGTTCAGCTCGGCGGTCTTCGGGTTGGGGCCGGAGGTGGCCCCGGAGATGACCACGGTGCCGCCCGGGCGCAGCGACTTCACCGAGTGCGCCCAGGTCGCGGCGCCGACCGTCTCCATCACCGCGTCCACCCGCTCGGGCAGCCGGGCGCCGCTCTCGAAGGCGGCGTCGGCGCCGAGCTCCACGGCCCGGGCCCGCTTGGCCTCGTCCCGGCCGGTGACCCAGACCCGCAGTCCGGCGGCCTTGCCGAGGACGATCAGGGCGGTCGCCACACCGCCGCCGGCGCCCTGCACCAGCACGGTGTCGCCGGGCTTCACCCCGGCGTTGGTGAACAGCATCCGGTAGGCCGTCAGCCAGGCGGTGGGCAGGCAGGCGGCCTGCTCGAAGCTGAGCCCGGCCGGCTTGGGCAGCAGGTTCCAGGTCGGCACCGCCACCCGCTGGGCGAAGGTGCCCTGGTAGTGCTCGGTGAGGATGGAGCGCCGCTCGTCCGGGCCCACGCCGTGGCCGCTCTGGCCGATCACCGAGTGGACGACCACTTCGTTGCCGTGCTCGTCGACACCGGCGGCGTCGCAGCCGAGGATCATCGGCAGCTTCCCGGCGGGCAGGCCGACCCCGCGCAGCGACCAGAGGTCGTGGTGGTTGAGGCTGGCGGCTCTGACCGTGACCACGCTCCACCCGGGACGCGCCTGCGGTTCGGGGAGTTCGCCCAGCTCCAGCCCGCTCAGCGGGTCGTCGGCGTCGATTCGTGCGGCATAGGCAGCAAACATGGTCCGGACGATAGCGGCGTCGGCCGGGGCCCGGAACAGGCTGTGGCTGTGACGCGCGTCCCGGGTTCGGCCGGGAGCGCGGAGCCGGCCGGGAGCGCCCCCGCCGCAGGGGGCGCTCCCGGCCCGGGCGTCAGCGCCGGGCGACGCCCTCGGCCCGGGCGGCCTCGGCGACGGCCTTGGTGACGGCCGGGGCGACCCGCTCGTCGAACGGCGAGGGGATCACCTTCTGCGGCGTCAGCTCGTCGGCGACCACACCGGCCAGCGCCTTGGCGGCGGCCAGCTTCATGCCCTCGGTGATCCGGGTCGCCCGGACCTGGAGGGCGCCGGCGAAGATGCCGGGGAAGGCCAGCACGTTGTTGATCTGGTTCGGGAAGTCGCTGCGACCGGTGGCGACGACCGCCGCGTACTTGTGCGCGACCTCCGGGTGGATCTCCGGGTTCGGGTTGGCCATCGCGAAGATGAAGGCGCCCTCGGCCATGGTGGCCACGACCTCCTCCGGCACGGTCCCGCCGGAGACGCCGATGAAGACGTCGGCGCCGGCCAGCGCGTCGGCCAGCGAGCCCTTGACGCCGGTCCGGTTGGTCTGCGCGGCGATCTCGGCCTTGACGTCGGTCAGGTCGCCGCGGCCCTCGTACACGACGCCCCGGCGGTCGCAGACCGCCACGTCGCCGATGCCGGCGGCGACCAGCATCTTGGCGATCGCGATCCCGGCCGCGCCGGCGCCGGAGATGACGGCCCGCAGGGTGCCGATCTCCCGGCCGGTCACCCGGGCCGCGTTCCAGAGCGCCGCGGTGGTGACGATCGCGGTGCCGTGCTGGTCGTCGTGGAAGATCGGGATGTCCAGCGCCTCCTGGAGGCGGCGCTCGATCTCGAAGCAACGGGGCGCGGAGATGTCCTCCAGGTTGACGCCGCCGAAGGAGGGCGCCAGCCGGACGACGGTCTCGACGATCTCGTCCACCCCGGTGCAGGCGAGCGCGATCGGCACCGCGTCCACACCGCCGAACTGCTTGAACAGGATGGCCTTGCCCTCCATGACGGGCAGCGAGGCCTCCGGGCCGATGTCGCCGAGGCCCAGCACCGCGGTGCCGTCGGTGACGACGGCGACCGTGTTGGCCTTCCAGGTGTAGTCGTTCACCAGCTCCGGCTGCTCGGCGATGGCCGTGCAGACCCGTGCGACACCGGGGGTGTAGGCGAGGGACAGGTCGTCCGCGTCGCGCACCGGAACGGTCGCCCGGACCTCCATCTTGCCGCCGCGGTGGAGCGCGAAAACGGCATCGACCGGATCGACGGTGTCCTGGGTGCTGCTGTGGATGATCTCCGCTGCCACGATGACCTCTTCGTCATTGATCAGCGAGGACGCGTGGCCGACGGGCGGACGACCCGGCCGGAAACTTGAAACCGGGTACGCCGAGGCGGACCCGGGGAGGGCTGGATCGGGGCGCCGCCGTCGGGGCCGCGCCCTCGGAATGAGGGTTGTGTAACTGTTGAGCCTGCGCTGTGCTGCTGCTTCTTCTTCCCGGGCCGAGCGTAGGTCGGACGACGGCATCGCACCTATGCCTTTTCGTCCTCGTCGCGCGTGCTTCCTCCGCATCGCGGCCAAAAGACGGGGTGCCTGGTGTCTGGAACACCGGGCACCGGTGGCGGCAACAGCGGACGAGCACGCGCACTCGCAGGAGTGAACCAGGACACGACGGGGAGGCGGTGCCTCGGATACGGAGTCGGCGTCGTCGTGGACTTCCGTTCCTGCGCACCCCGAGCCTGTCGCGACTCGGTGGTCCGGTTCGAGCATCGGGGGTCACCCGGTACTGGATTCTGACACACCCGCCGCCGGGACCGGCAGGTCGGGATGGGAGGATCCCTTCTTCCGCCGTCTCGCGTACATCTCCGCGACGGCGTGGCGACACCACCTCCCTCCCACAGGAGCACCCTCATGCACCACCGCGCCCACCCCCGCCGACCGGCCGCCGCGGCCCTCTGCCTGGCCACCGCCGGCGCCCTGCTGCTGACCGGTTGCGGCGGCGACGAGCAGGCCGCCGCGAAGGACCCGGTCCAGGAGCTCCGGGGCCGCATCCCCCAGGCGCAGCGCACCGCGGGCGTGCTCCGGATCGCCTCGGACCTCAACTACGCGCCGGTGGACTTCCGGGGTGCGGACGGCAAGCCGGACGGCATCGACCCCGACATCGCCAACGCCGTCGGCAAGATCCTCGGCCTGCGGATCGAGGTCGTCGACACCCCGTTCGAGAAGCTGATACCGAACCTGCACGCCAAGCAGGTCGACGTGGCGATGTCCGGTCTGAGCGACATCCGCCAGCGCCGTGACGGCGTCGACGAGGCGGGCAAGCAGGTCGACCCGGGCGTGGACTTCGTGGACTACTTCATCGCCGGTACCTCGATCATCGTCCAGAAGGGCAACCCCAAGGGCGTCCGCACCCTGGACGACCTGTGCGGCCGGGTCGTCGCGGTGCAGCAGAACACCACCCAGGACGAGATCGTCGCCCGCCAGGTGCTGGCCTGCGGCCGGAGCGGCAAGCCGCTGACCGTCCACAAGTTCGACAGCGACGCCAAGGCGCTGGCCGAGGTCGCCGCGGGCACGGCGGCCGCCGGCCTGGACGACTTCCCGGTGGCCGCGTACGCGGCGAAGACCACCGACGGCGGCAACCGCTTCGAGGTGACCGGCGCGCAGTCCCGGTCGAACCCGTACGGGATCGCGGTGCGCAAGGGGGACACCGACCTGCGCGACGTGCTGACCAAGGCGGTGGACCAGCTGATCCGCAGCGGCGAGTACGACAAGATCCTCGCCAAGTGGAACGTCGCCGCGGGGGCGGCCCAGAACGCGGTGGTCAACGGCGGCATCTGAGCGGCCGCGCGGGGGCAGGCACCGGGCGCCGTCTCGGGCGCCGTCACCGGGCGTCATCACCGGGCGTGGCGGCCGGGGGACCCGTCCGGCGGGCACACGGGCGGGCCTCCGGGCAGAGCGCGGGGAGATCTGCATACTTATACGCAGGGTGACAGGGACACGGTATTGGTCCGAATAGCGGACAGTGTGACCCCCCGTTATCCGATTTTGATCTGAATGAGGGCCATCCGACCGTCATCAGATGGCAGGATTCCCCCCATCTCCGATCGAGCCGGCCACTGGTCGAGGCGGTTCGATCAACGTCCACCTCGGCGGAGGGTGGCGGAAGCAGTACCACGCACCACCCTGCGCGAAGCCTGCTCAGGCCCAGCACGACCGGCTCTGCCCGTTCGACGACGTACAGCGACATACACCCCGTACAGCGCCGTACGGCCTGCTGCCCCGGTGTGCCGCTCCCCGCGGCGCGCTCCGCCCGACCTCTCCCTCAGGAGGAGATCCCCCATGACCGCCCGTACCCCGCGCACCCGTCTCCTCGCCGCCGGCGCGGTACTCGCGTCCGTCTCCCTGGCCCTCACCGCCTGTAGCAGCAGCAAGGACGAGAGCACCGGCGCCCCCAACGCCGGCGCGACCGTCAACGAGGTGAAGGCCGACGACAAGCTGGTCGCCCTCGTCCCCGCCGACATCAAGTCCGCCGGGAAGCTCACGGTCGGCTCGGACGCCTCGTACGCGCCCAACGAGTTCAAGGCCGACAACGGCAAGATCGAGGGCATGGACGTCGACCTGATCACCGCGGTCGCCGCCAGGCTCGGTCTCAAGGTCGACGTCCAGGACTCCGGTTTCACCGCGATCATCCCCGGTATCCAGTCGAACAAGTTCCAGATCGGCATGTCGTCCCTGACGGACAACAAGGAGCGCGAGCAGACCGTCGACATGGTCACCTACTTCAACGCGGGCAGCGCCGTCGCGGTGAAGAAGGGCAACCCGGACAAGATCGACCCCGCCGACCTGTGCGGCAAGAAGGTCGCCGTCCAGACCGGCACCACGCAGGCGCAGGAGATCACCGACACCCGCAACCCCGCCTGCGCCCAGGCCGGCAAGCCGGGCATCGTCAACGACGGTGACAAGTTCGACCTCCAGACCGACGTCACCAACGCCGTGGTCTCCGGCCGCGACCAGCTCATGATGGCCGACTCCCCGGTCGTCGACTACGCGGTCAAGCAGTCCGGCGGGCAGCTGGAGAAGGTCGGCGCCACCTACGACGCCGCCCCCTACGGCATCGCGCTGGCCAAGGGCTCGGCCCTCACCCCCGCCGTCCAGAGCGCCGTGCAGTCGCTGATCGACGACGGCACCTACAAGCAGATCCTCTCCAAGTGGGGCGTCGAGGCCGGTGCGATCGACAAGTCGACCGTCAACGGCGCCGTCAGCTGACCCTCCGCCTGACTCTCTCTCCCCCGAGGCCACACCGTGAACTCTCTGGACAAGGGGAAGGCGACGAAGGGACGGCCTGAGACCATCAAGGCCGTCCCCGTGCGCCACCCCGGACGCTGGGCGGGCGCCGTCGTCATCGCCCTGCTCGCGGCGATGCTGCTGAGCGCCCTCTTCACCAATCCCGCCTTCAAGTGGGACATCGTCGGGAAGTACCTCTTCCACGACAGCATCGTGCACGGCATGCTCGTCACGCTGGAGCTGACCGCGCTCGCCATGATCATGGGTGTGGTCGGCGGCATCATCCTCGCGGTGATGCGGCTCTCCCCCAACCCGCTGCTCTCCGGCACCGCGTGGATGTACATCTGGATCTTCCGCGGCACGCCCGTCCTGGTGCAGCTGGTCTTCTGGAACTTCCTCGGCCTGATCTGGGCCAAGCTCTCGATCGGCGTACCGTGGGGACCGGAGTTCTGGTCCGAGTCCACCAACGTGCTGATCCCGACCTTCGTCGCCGCCCTGCTGGGCCTGGGCCTCAACGAGGCCGCCTACATGGCGGAGATCGTCCGCGGCGGCATCCAGTCGGTCGACGAGGGCCAGAGCGAGGCCTCGCACGCGCTCGGCATGAGCCGCTTCCAGACCATGCGGCGGATCGTGCTCCCGCAGGCCATGCGGGTGATCATCCCGCCCACCGGCAACGAGACCATCTCGATGCTGAAGACCACCTCGCTGGTCAGCGTGATCTCCCTGGAGGAGATCTTCCGGGCCGGCCAGGTGATCTACTCGCGCAACTACCAGAACATCCCGCTGCTGATCGTGGTCAGCCTCTGGTACCTGTTCTTCACGTCGCTGCTGACCATCGGCCAGTACTACATCGAGCGGCACTACGCCCGCGGCTCCAACCGGACGCTCCCGCCCACGCCGATCCAGCGGCTGCGGAGGCTGTTCGCCGGGAAGCCCACCCCGAAGACCACCGCCGACGTGGTCCCGGGGCTTGAGGGAGGTGGTCACGTATGACCGATCTGACCAAGACCCCCGCCGACGCCGGCAACGGCGGCCCGATGGTCCGCGCCGAGGACGTCCACAAGTCCTACGGCACGGTCCAGGTGCTCAAGGGCATCGACCTGGAGGTCAAGCAGGGTGAGGTGTTCTGCCTGATCGGCCCCTCCGGCTCCGGCAAGTCGACCTTCCTGCGGTGCATCAACCACCTGGAGAAGATCAACGCCGGCCGGCTCTGGGTCGACGGCGAGCTGGTCGGCTACCGGCAGAAGGGCGACCGGCTCTACGAGCTCCGGGAGAACGAGGTCGCGCTCAAGCGGCGCGACATCGGCATGGTGTTCCAGCGCTTCAACCTGTTCCCGCACATGACCGCCCTGGAGAACGTCATCGAGGCGCCGGTGCAGGTCAAGGGCGAGTCCAAGGCGGACGCCCGGACCCGCGGGATGGCCCTGCTGGAGCGGGTCGGCCTGGCCGACAAGGCGAAGAACTACCCCTCGCAGCTCTCCGGCGGCCAGCAGCAGCGGGTCGCGATCGCCCGGGCGCTGGCCATGAAGCCCAAGCTGATGCTCTTCGACGAGCCCACCTCGGCGCTCGACCCGGAGCTGGTCGGCGACGTCCTGGACGTCATGCGCGGCCTCGCCGAGGAGGGCATGACCATGGTCGTGGTGACCCACGAGATGGGCTTCGCCCGCGAGGTCGGCGACGCCCTGGTCTTCATGGACGGCGGGGTGGTGGTGGAGTCCGGCAACCCCCGCGACGTCCTCACCGACCCCCAGCACGAGCGCACCCGCGCGTTCCTCTCCAAGGTGCTCTGAGCGCACCGGCACGGCGCCCGGCAGGCCGGTCCTGCCGGGCGCCGACGTTTTCCCCGCCCGGGTAATAGGCTGGAGCTAGTCAGCCCGTTACCGACTCTGGAAGGACCACCGTGGAGCTCGCCTCGTACGCCGAACGGGCCGTTCGGCTGGTGAACACCGAGGAGCCCGAGCGCGGCACCGACACCCTGACCTCCGTGGACGCCGTGCGGTCGCTGTTCTCCGAATCCTCCCGGGCCGCCGCGCTCGCCGACGAGTCGGACCTGCCGCGGCTGCGCGCCGTCCGGACCAGGCTGCGCGGAGTGTTCGAGGCCGCCGCCGAGGGGGACGAGATCCGCGGCGTCGACCTGCTGAACAGCCTGCTGATGGAGTACCCCGTCAGCCCGCTGGTCTCCGGGCACGACTACCTGGACGACGCCGGGCGGCCGCGCTGGCACCTGCACCTCGCCGACAACTCGCCCACCGCCACCGCGCACTTCAGCGCCGTCGCCTGCATGGGACTGGCCGTCCACCTGACCGAGCTGGGCGCCGACCGGCTCGGCATCTGCCAGGCCTCGCCCTGCCGCAACGCCTACCTGGACACCTCCACCAACCGCTCCCGGCGGTACTGCTCCGACCGGTGCGCCACCCGCGCCAACGTCGCCGCGTACCGGGCCCGCAAGCGGCAGGAGGCCCAGGACGCCTCGGCCCTGGCCGGGGGCTGACCGGTACCCCGGCTACCAGGCGCCGGGTTCGACCCAGACGCCCAGCCGGCGGGCGAGGCCCGGGATCCGGGCCGGCGGGCCGGCCAGCAGCAGCCGCTCCAGCCGGTGCCCCGGGGCCAGCCAGGCCGGGCGCGGGCGCAGCCGCAGCAGCACCCGACCGAGCACCAGCTCGTCCGGGACGGCGCCGTAACTGCGGCTGTCACTGTCGACCGGCCGGTTGTCGGAGAGCAGCCACCAGCCCTTGGCCCGCCGCTCGACGGCCCGCTTCACCACCAGCAGGTCCTGCTGGAAGGGGTGACGGAACACCACCACCGCCCCCGGTCTGATCCGCGCGCCGTACCTGACCAGGAGCCGGTCGCCCTCGCGCAGGGTCGGCACCATCGAGGGCCCCGCCACGTCGATCAGCCCGAACGGCGCGCCACCCCCCGGGGTGCCGCCCTCCGGTTCCGTCATCCGCGCCACGCCTGCTCCTCCCGGCTCGCCGCGTCCAGTCTGCCGTACGGGCCGTCCGCGGCCGATGCCCGAATTGGCCCGGTTCCGGCTCCGCCTTTTGCCCTAGGCCCGCCGCCCGGCCGCGAAACCCGGTGCCCGGAAGGGTAATCTCGCTCGCGGGAAGACGATCTAAGGAAGGACTCCCATGTTCTCTCGTCTGTTTGCACCGCGCGCCACCGCCCACGCCCACTGCGACCTCCCCTGCGGCGTGTACGACCCCGCGCAGGCCCGGATCGAGGCCGAGTCGGTCAAGGGCACCCAGGAGAAGTACCAGGCCAACGAGGACCCGGCGTTCCGCACCCGCGCCCTGATCATCAAGGAGCAGCGCGCCGAGGCCGTCAAGCACCACATCTCGGTGCTGTGGAGCGACTACTTCAAGGCCCCGCACTTCGAGAAGTACCCGCAGCTGCACCAGCTGATCAACGACACCCTGAAGGCCGCCTCGGCCGCCAAGGCGTCGACGGACCCGGCCACCGGCCAGGCCCTGCTCGACCTGATCGCCGAGGTCGACAAGATCTTCTGGGAGACCAAGCAGGCCTGATCACCGATCAGGCACCGCCGACCGCCCCCGTCCGCAGCGCCGGACGGGGGCGGTCGCGCGTTTTCGCGCGCGCGAACCCGGTAAGGGTCGCTCTGGCCCGGCGCTTGTTATGCTGCCAGGGCGTCCGAGGGAGAAGTCCGGTGTGAATCCGGCGCTGACCCGCAACGGTGGGCGGAGCCCTGTGCCCGCGAGCCCGATCGCCCTGGGACGCCGATCTCCCGACAACTCGCCGTGGACTGCGAGGGGATGGCGCCCCGGCAGCTCCGTGCCCGGGCGCGCCGCCTCGCTGCCGTCCGCGGCCCGAGGCGAAGGCGCGCCGCCCGTGAGCACCGCAGTGACCGCACCGGCCCCCGTACCGGCGGCCCGTCGAATACCCGTCGCGGCGCTCGCCGCCGGCCTGCTCGCGGCGCTGCTGCTCTCGCTGGTCTGCGGGGTGGCTCTCGGCGCCTCCGGACTCGGCTGGGCCCGCGTCCTGCGGCTGCTGGGCGCCGGACTGACGGGCGGTCGGCTCGACGCCGGGGAGGCCGCCGCGTACGCGATCGTCTGGGAGATCCGGCTGCCGCGCACGGTGCTGGCCGCCGTGGTCGGCGCCGGGCTCGCGGCCACCGGGGTCGCGGTGCAGGCGATGGTCCGCAACGCGCTGGCCGACCCGTTCGTGCTGGGCATCTCCTCCGGCGCCTCGGTCGGCGCCAACGCCGTGCTGCTGCTGGGCGCGTTCGCCTCGCTCGGGGTCTGGGCGATCTCGGTCTCCGCGTTCGCCGCCGCCCTGCTGGCGATGGTCCTGGTGTACGCCGCCGCCCGGACGGCGTACGGACTCACCCCGCTGCGGCTGGTGCTGACCGGTACCGCGATGTCCTACGGGTTCTCGGCGGTGACGGCGCTGATGGTGTTCGGCGCCGCGCGCGGTGAGGCCGCCCGCAGCGCCATGATGTGGCTGCTCGGCAGCCTCGGCGGGGCGACCTGGGGGTCCGTCCCGATCGCCGCCGCCACCGTGCTGGCCGGTCTCGCCTACCTGGCCGGCGCGGCCGGGCGGCTGGACGCCCTCGCCATGGGCGACGAGACGGCGGCCTCGCTCGGGGTGGACGGCGACCGGCTGCGCCGCGAGCTGTTCGTGGTGACGGCCGCCGTCACCGGCACCGTGGTCGCGGTCAGCGGCGCGATCGGCTTCGTCGGCCTGATGGTGCCGCACCTGACCCGGATGCTGGTCGGCGCCGGGCACCGCCGGGTGCTGCTGGTCGCGCCGCTCGCCGGGGCGCTGCTGCTGGTCTGGGTGGACATCGTCTCGCGCACCCTGCTGGCGCCGGCCGAACTGCCGGTCGGGGTGGTCACCGCCGTCCTCGGGGTGCCCTGCTTCCTGCTGCTGATGCGCCGTCGCGGCTACACCTTCGGAGGCCGCTGATGGATCTCGCCCTCGACGGCGTCTCGGTGGACCTGGCCGGCACCCGGCTGGTCCACGACGTCACCCTCGGCGCCGCCGCCGGGCAGGTGGTCGGCCTGGTCGGGCCCAACGGCAGCGGCAAGTCGACCCTGCTGCGCTGCGTCTACCGGGCGCTGCGCCCGGCTGCCGGCGCCGTCCGGCTGGACGGCGAGGACCTGCACGCGCTCGCCGCCCGCGAGGCCGCCCGGCGGGTGGCCGCGCTGCCGCAGGAGCACTCCGCCGAGTTCGACTTCACGGTGGCCGAGGTGGTCGGCATGGGCCGGCTGCCGCACCGCGGCGGCTTCGCCCGGCCGACCGCCGAGGACACCGGGCGGTGCGCCCGCGCCCTGCGGCGGGTGGGCGCGGACCACCTGGCCGGGCGCGGCTTCCTGAGCCTGTCCGGGGGCGAGAAGCAGCGGGTGCTGATCGCCCGCGCGCTGGTCCAGGAGCCCCGGGTGCTGGTGCTCGACGAGCCCACCAACCACCTGGACATCGCCCACCAGTTGGAGGTGCTGGCGCTGGTCCGGGAGGCCGGTACGACCGTGCTCACGGCCCTGCACGACCTCAATCTGGCGGCCGGCCACTGCGACCTGCTGTACGTCATCGCGGCCGGCCGGATCGTCGCCTCCGGACCGCCGGCCGAGGTCCTGGAGCCGGCCCTGCTGGCCGAGGTGTTCGGCGTCCGCGCGACGCCCGTGAAGCACCCGGGGACCGGCGCCGTCCAGTTGCTCTTCGACCGGCTCGGCCGGACCTCCCCCGGCCCCGCCGACTCCGCCGACCCCCCCTGCTGAGGAAACCCCATGCGTATTAAGGCCGTTGCCACCGCCGCCCTGCTCACCCTCGCGCTGACCGCCTGCGGCGCCGAGATCGCCCCCGCCGGGGACGCCGCCGCCGGCTCCGCCCACTACCCGGTGACCGTCGACAACTGCGGTACGAAGGTCACCTTCGAGCGGAAGCCGGCCCGGACGGTGACCAACGACGTGGGCATCACCGAGCTGATGTTCGCGCTCGGCCTGGCCGACCGGATGGCCGGCTACGTGATGCCCGACGACAAGGGCCAGGTCGACAAGGTGGCCTGGAAGGACGGCTACCAGCAGGCCAGGTGGCTCTCCAAGCAGCAGATCACCAAGGAGATCGCGCTGGAGGCGAAGGCCGACCTGGTCTTCGCCGGGTGGCACTACGGCTTCGACGAGGCCGGCGGCTTCACCCCGCAGGCGCTGGCCGGTCTCGGCATCGGCTCGTACGTGCTCAGCGAGTCCTGCCGCAGCGGCAAGGGCCCCGAGCGCGGGGTGATGTCCCCGCTGGACGCGCTCTACACCGACCTGGCCAACCTGGGCGAGATCTTCGACGTCCGGGACCGGGCCGACGCGCTGATCGCCGACTTCCGGGCGCAGGTCGCCGCCGTCCCGCAGCCCGAGCGCCGGCCGCGCGTCTTCCTGTACGACAGCGGCGAGGACAAGCCGTACACCTCGGGGAAGTTCGCCGCGCCCCAGGAGATCATCGCCAGGGCCGGCGGGGAGAACGTGATGGGCGACCTCGCCGACTCCTGGACCACCGTGGGCTGGGAGAGCGTGGTCCAGCGCGACCCCGAGGTGATCGTGATCAACAACTACGGCTCCCCGGACGCCGAGGCCAAGCGGAAGTTCCTCACGTCCTTCCCGCCGCTGGCCGGCGTCTCCGCCGTCCGCAACGGGCGGATCTTCGTCCTGGACTACGTCGACCTGGTGGAGAGCCCGCGCAACCCGGCCGCGATCACCGCGCTCGCGGCCCACCTGCGCGGTGTGACGGCCGGCTGAGCCGCGGCGGGGCGGGCGTACGCTCGGAGGTACGAGCCGACGGAACCGACCGGAGGAGCGAGAACATGAGCACCATGGCCGCGCCGTCCGCCTTCGACACCGGCGTGCTGCGCGAGGGCATCGAGCGCGGCGACGCCGACGCGCTGCTGGCGCTGTACGCGGACGACGCCGAACTGCGCGTGGTCGACCGCGAGACCCAGCCCAGCCACCCGCTGGTGGTGCACGGCCGGGACGAGATCGGCGCCCTGCTGAACGACGTCTACGGCCGGGAGACGCGCCACACGCTGGAGCGGGTGGTCCTGGACGGCGACCGCCTCGCCTTCATGGAGTCCTGCCGCTATCCCGACGGGGTCCGGGTGCTGGTCACCTCGGTCGCCGACCTGCGGGAGGGCCGGATCGTCGACCAGACCTCGATCCAGGCCTGGGACGAGGACGGGCGGGCCAAGTAGGCTCGTGGCATGATCCGCACCGCCGTAGTCACCGATGTCCCGGTCATTCACGCCATGATCCGCGAACTCGCGGAGTACGAGAAGGCACCGCACGAGGCGGTCGCCACCGAGGAACAGCTGCGCGAGGCGCTGTTCGGCGCCGCCCCGGCGGTGTTCGGGCTGGTCGCCGAGGACGACACCACCGGCGAGCCGGTCGGGTTCGCGGTCTGGTTCCTCAACTTCTCGACCTGGCGCGGGACGCACGGGATCTACCTGGAGGACCTCTACGTCCGCCCGCAGGCCCGCGGCGGCGGCCACGGCAAGGCGCTGCTGCTGGAGCTGGCCCGGATCGCCGTCGAGCGCGGCTACTCGCGGGTGGAGTGGTCGGTGCTGGACTGGAACGAGCCCTCGATCAACTTCTACAAGTCGCTGGGCGCGGTGCAGATGGACGAGTGGACCGTGCACCGGCTCACCGGCCCGGCGCTCACCGCGGCCGGCACCCGCTGACCGACCGGGTGCCACGAGTCCCTCCCGGGGGCTGCCACCCTGCGTCGCGAGGGCCTACCATGAGTGACCCTCGCACCCGGTGTCGCTCGTTCCCGTGAAGGCGGGACCGGATCGCGACATCCGCCCACCGATAGCGGTAACGTCTCGGGCGGATGCGCGGCGTCCGACCACCCCTCCCGGGGTATGACCGGTACGTACCGCACCACCCCTCTGGACAGTTGGGGCGAAGCAGTTGAGCCAAGCAACAGACAGTGCCGCGGCCACCGGCCCGGAAGCACAGCGCGTCACCCAGGAGGTGAGGGTGTCCCAGATCGACGGCGAGCCCGGAGTACAGGACTTCGTGGAGGTCCGGCTGCCCGCGGCGGGGGCCTACCTCTCGGTGCTGCGAACAGCGACGGCGGGGCTGGCGGCCCGGCTGGACTTCACGCTGGACGAGATCGAGGACCTCCGGATCGCGGTGGACGAGGCCTGCGCCATCCTGCTCCAGCAGGCGGTGCCCGGCTCCGTCCTCTCCTGCGAGTTCCGGCTGGTGGGCGACTCGCTGAAGGTCATCGTCTCCGCCCCGACCACGGACGGCCGTGCCCCGGAACGGGACACCTTCGCCTGGACGGTGCTCTCCGCGCTGGCCGGCGAGGTGTTGTCCTCGGTCGCCGAGGACAACACCGTCTCGATCAGCCTGCACAAGAAGCGCGGCGGGTCCGCCGCCCATTAGGGCCGCCACAGCAGCACCGAACAAGAGCCGTCCGTCCGGCGCCACCCGGGCCGGCGGACGGCTCCCGGTACCGCCCACCACGCGGTACGACCAACGAGACGAATCCGGGACCGCCCCAGGTCCCGGTGCTCCCGGAACGGAACGGGGGAATGGCCGTGAGTGATCTGGACCGTACCGGCCTCGCGACGGCGGGCCCTGCCGTACCGACCCAGGCGAGCGTTCCCGGCCTCGCCGCCAACGACGAAGCGCACCCGAAGGACGCCCACCGGATGAGCCAGCCGACCGAGCCGACGTCTGATCCGTCGCCCACGCCCTCGCCGCCGTCCGCGGCCCCGGAGTCCCCGGTGCCCGACGCGGCCGAGGCGCTGCGCGGTGCGGTGCCCTCGCAGGCGCCGCACCGTTCGGGGGCGCCGGACCGGGAGGCGGCCCGGGCCCTGTTCGTCCGGCTGTCCGCGCTGCCCGAGGGCTCCGCGGAGCGCGTCGAGCTGCGCAACCAGCTGGTGCGGATGCACATCCCCCTGGTGGAGCACCTGGCCCGGCGGTTCCGCAACCGGGGCGAGCCGCTGGACGACCTCACCCAGGTCGCCACCATCGGACTGATCAAGTCGGTGGACCGCTTCGACCACGAACGCGGGGTCGAGTTCTCCACCTACGCGACGCCGACCATCGTCGGCGAGATCAAGCGCCACTTCCGGGACAAGGGCTGGGCGGTCCGGGTACCGCGCCGGCTCCAGGAGCTGCGGCTGTCGCTGACCACGGCGACCAGTGAGCTCTCCCAGCGGCACGGCCGCTCCCCCACCGTGCACGAGCTGGCCGAGCACCTGGGGATCTCCGAGGAGGACGTGCTGGAGGGCCTGGAGTCCGCCAACGCGTACTCCACGCTGTCGCTGGACGTCCCCGACAGCGACGACGAGTCGCCGGCCGTGGCGGACACCCTGGGCGCCACCGACGAGGCACTGGAGGGCGTCGAGTACCGCGAGTCCCTCAAGCCGCTGCTGGCCCAACTGCCGCCCCGGGAGCAGAAGATCCTGGTGCTGCGGTTCTTCCGCAACATGACCCAGTCGCAGATCGCCGCCGAGGTGGGCATCTCGCAGATGCACGTCTCCCGGCTGCTGGCCCGTACCCTGGCCCAGCTCCGGGAGAAGCTCCTGGTGGAGGAGTAGGACTGACGGCCGCTCAGCGGCCGCCGTCGCCGGCCCTCCGCGCTCAGCCCTCGTGCGGAGCGTAGAGGGCCGTCGTCGCCTTCGGGCTGAGCAGGGCGCCGATGCCGGCCAGCCCGAGCAGGCCGATCGCCGCCCCGACGGCCACCATGGCGCCGCCGGTCTGCCACATGTAGTAGGCCACCGGCAGGCAGATCGAGTTGGTCAGCACCGCCGGGCTGCGGCCCCAGCGGCGGCCCTTGAGCAGCGCCCGGGCGGCCAGCAGCGGCAGCACGCCGAGCAGGACGATCACGAGGCCGCCGAACTCGTTCAGCGCGAACTGCCTGGAGTCGCCGGACACGGCGGACACCATGTCCCAGACGCCGACGACGGCGAGTGCGGCGCCCTCCAGGGCGGTGATGGCGGCGCCCGCGGTCAGGGCCGCCGGCCGGTCGGCGCCGGGCGCGGGTACGGGTGCGGAGGATTCTGCGGTCACTCCAGCAGGGTAGCCGCCGGTTGGTCCGTACCGCCCCGTAGGCTGAGCACATGCGCGCTCTCCTGGTCGTCAACCCGAAAGCGACCACCACCAGTGGCCGCACCAGGGATGTCCTGATCCATGCCCTGCGCAGCGACCTCAAGCTGGAAGTGGCCCAGACGGAGTACCGCGGCCACGCGCGCGACCTGGCCCGCGAGGCGGTCGAGGACGGCGCCGTCGACCTGGTGGTGGCCCTGGGCGGCGACGGCACGGTCAACGAGGTGGTCAACGGACTGCTGACGCACGGCCCGGGCGAGAAGGTCCCCCGGCTGGCCGTGGTGCCCGGCGGGTCGACCAATGTGTTCGCCCGCGCGCTGGGTCTGCCCAACGACCCCGTGGAGGCCACCGGGGCCCTGCTGAACGCCCTGGACCAGCGCCGGGAGCGGCCGATCGGCCTGGGCAAGGCGATGACGGAGGGGCTGCCGGACCGCTGGTTCACCTTCACCGCCGGCCTCGGCTTCGACGCGGGCGTGGTGGGCCGGGTGGAGGAGCAGCGCCGAGCGGGGCGCAGGTCGACCCACGCGCTCTACGTGGGGCAGGCGCTCCGGCACTACGTCACCCAGCGTGAGCAGCGCCGATCGGGCCCCGTCACCCTGCAACTGCCGGGCCGGGCGCCGGTGCCGGGCCTGGTGCTGGCCATAGTCAGCAACACCTCGCCGTGGACGTTCCTGGGCAACCGCCCGGTCTATCCCTCCCCGCTCGCCTCCTTCGACACGGACCTCGATGTCTTCGGCATCACCCGGATGACCGCGTTCGGCACCGCTCGAACGGTCCGTCAGATCCTGCGGTCGCACACGCCTTCGGCCGATGGCGCCGCCCCTGTCGGCCCGTCCGGAAAGCACGTCGTCTCCTACCACGACGCTCGGCACTTCACCTTGGTTTCGCAGGAACCGGCCCCATTCCAGGTGGACGGGGACCACCTTGGAGACAGGAGTCGCGTCAGTTTCACAGGCGTACGGCGGGCACTGCGTGTGATTGTGTGACTGGAAGGAGGGTTCTCCCTTCTTCTCGAACGCACAAGCCCCCTTCACTCCATAGAAGTACTGGCTGTGAGCTAGGCGACACCGAAGAATCAAAAATTCCTCCCTGAAGGGGGTTGTATCCGGGCCCGAGGTTTGCGAACCTCTACATGGCGATCGGGACACATCGCAGCGACGGCAACCACAGACCCTGGCGGGTGCCGACCGCGGAGTGTCCCTCGAATCGCCGAATCCCTCCCCAGCACAGACCACCCGGGCCCGATGGGCCTTTGGTCTCTTTTGCTGTTGCGGGATTCGTGAAAGCGTTCACATTCACAAGCCATCGATTATGCCGATCGGGTCACCCCCGCCGGCAGGAGGAGTTGGACGACCATGGACTGGCGCCACCGCGCTGTCTGCCGCGAAGAGGACCCGGAGCTTTTCTTCCCGATCGGGAACACCGGTCCTGCTCTGCTGCAGATCGAGGAAGCCAAGGCCGTGTGCCGCCGCTGTCCGGTCATGGAGCAGTGCCTGCAGTGGGCGCTCGAGACCGGCCAGGATGCCGGCGTCTGGGGCGGTATGAGCGAGGACGAGCGTCGCGCGATGAAGCGCCGCGCTGCCCGCAACCGCGCCCGCACCGCCTGATCACACGCCGTAACACCAGCAGTGACCGCAGTGCCGATCAACACATGATCAAGGGCTTCCCTGCACTTCCTGGCGAAGCCTTCCGTACAAAGGGCCTTGCTCGACACGGTCCGACGACACCGGGCCGCCCAGGCACTTGATACTGTTCACTTAGAGCAATATTGTGGAGCTGAGGCGCTCACCGTGTGCAACGCACCGGTGAGGTGTCGTATCACCCAGAGCCCCCGTTCCGGCCGACTCCCCCCGACGGCCGGAACGGGTTGAGAGGCCCTGTCGACCCACCCCCCCCCCGGTCGACAGGGCCTCGTTTCTGTTTCCGCGTCCGGTCACGCGCGGCGGCCACCCGCCGTTCGGGGCGCTTCCCGATGGCCACCTGCGGTGGTGCGGAGGTGCGCACCCGGCGCCCGTTGCGGGTACACGCCCCCGACGCACTCCACTGCGCCTCGGGTGCCGCGCCGTGTCCGTCGAGCCGGGACGGCTCAGGGCACCGGGATCTCCAGGATCACCTTGGTGCCGCCGTTCGGTCCCGCCACCATGTCGAAGGTGCCGCCCAGCTCCCCGGTGGCCAGGGTCCGGACGATCTGCAGCCCGAGGTTGCCCGCCTGCTGCGGGTCGAAGCCCTCCGGCATGCCCCGGCCGTCGTCCTGCACGGTGATCAGCAGGTACTCCTCCGGCCGGGCGCCGCCGTTCCAGCTGTCCGACCAGCCCATGCCGGTGGCCGGAGCCCGCCCGCGCAACGCGCTGACCTCCAGGTTCCCGGAGGCGGACGGTCCGAAGGCGTGCTCCAGCGCGTTCTGCAGCAGCTCGGTGAGCACCATCGCCAGCGGGGTGGCCACCTCGGCGGAGAGGATGCCGAAGCTGCCGCTGCGCCGGGTCGCCACCCGGCCGTCCTGGGACAGCTCCATCACCATGGCCAGCACCCGGTCGGCGATCTCGTCGAAGGCGACCTGCTCGTCCAGCGCCTGGGAGAGCGTCTCGTGCACGATCGCGATCGACCCGACCCGGCGGACCGCCTCGTCCAGCGCGGCCCGGCCCGCGTCCGAGTCCATCCGGCGGGACTGCAGCCGCAGCAGGGCCGCCACCGTCTGCAGGTTGTTCTTCACCCGGTGGTGGATCTCCCGGATGGTGGCGTCCTTGGTCATCAGCTCGCGGTCGCGCCGCCGCAGCTCGGTGACGTCGCGGCAGAGCACCAGGGAGCCGGTCAGGGTGCCCTTGGGCTTCAGCGGGATCGCCCGCAGGGTCACCACCCCGCCCTGCACCTCGACCTCGGTCTGGCGCGGCGCCCAGCCGCTCGCCAGCTTCACCAGTGCCTCGTGCACCGCCGACCGCGAGGGCGGGACCAGCTCGGCGGTGGCCCGGCCGAGGTGGCTGCCGACCAGGTCGGTGGTGAGCCCGAGGCGGTGGTAGGCGGAGAGCGCGTTGGGGCTGGCATAGGTGACGATGCCGTCGGCGTCGAGCCGGATCAGGCCGTCGCCGACCCGGGGGGCGGCGTCCATGTCGGTCTGCTCGACACCGTGGTACGGGAACGTCCCGGCGGCGATCATCTGGGCCAGGTCGGAGGCGCTCTGCAGGTACGTGAGTTCGAGCCGGCTGGGGGTGCGGACGGTCAGCAGGTTGGTGTTGCGGGCGATCACGCCGAGCACCTTGCCCTCGCGCCGCACCGGGATCGACTCGACCCGGACGGGCACCTCCTCGCGCCACTCCGGGTCGCCCTCGCGCACGATCCGCCCCTCGTCGAAGGCGGCGTCGAGCAGGGGCCGGCGGCCGCGTGGGACGAGGTGGCCGACCATGTCGTCCTGGTAGGAGGTGGGCCCGGTGTTGGGCCGCATCTGGGCCACCGAGACGTACCGGATGCCGTCCCAGGTGGGGATCCACAGGACCAGGTCGGCGAAGGAGAGGTCGGAGAGCAGCTGCCACTCCGAGACCAGCATGTGGAGCCAGTCCACGTCGGCACCGGTCAGGGTGGTGTGGCGGCGGACGAGTTCGTTCAGCGAGGGCACATGGCGAGCGTAGCTCCAGGTCCCGGGCGCGGACGTGGCGCACCCGCCCGCGCGCGGGTCGCCGCAGGTTGTCCAGACCAATTTTCGGGGTCCCCTGGACAACCCAGATTGGTCTAGTCCACAATGAAAGAGCACCAAGGAGAGGCCGCCGCGCAACTGCCCTGACCGCGCGACGCCGCTCCTCGGTCGGATACCGCCGAGCGAGGACCCCGCACAGTTCTCGGTCGTCCCGGTACCCGACGACAGCTCCGGGCTGCGGTGCCGCATGGGTTGAGGGTCCCGTGTCGGCGCCGTGGCCCGTAGTGCTTCCCGCCCCCGGCCGGGGGCGCTCCCCGCCCCGGCGGGACACCCGCGGACCGCTCCGGCCGCTCAAACGCCGCACCCCCGTCCACGGCCCGTGGACGGGGGTGCGGCGTTCGTGGCGCCCGCGCTCAGTGCGTCTCGGTGACCTTGGCCAGGGCGCGCGGGGCGTCCGGGTCCTGGCCGCGGGCGATGGTGACCTCGTAGGCCAGCAGCTGCAGCGGCAGGATCTCCAGGATCGTCTGGACCTCCTCGGGTACGCCGGCCGGCAGCACGAAGCCCGCCGAGGCGGCGTCCACCTGCTGCCGCTGGCCGATGACCACCAGGTCCGCGCCGCGGCCGCGCAGGCGGTCCAGGACCGGCTGCAGGGCCTCCCCGCCCTTGCCCTCCGGGACGATCGCGATGACCGGGGAGACGTTGTCGACCATGGCCAGCGGGCCGTGCAGCAGATCGGCGCCGGAGAACGGGGAGGCCGGGATGTAGGTGGTCTCCATGAGCTTCAGCGCCGCCTCGCGGGCGGTCGGGTAGCCGTAGCCGCGCGAGGTGATGACCAGGCGCTGGGCGAAGCGGTAGCGCTCGGCCAGGGCCTTCACCTCGGGCTGCCGGGCCAGGATGCCGGCGGCCAGCTCCGGCAGCTCGCGGGCGGCCGTGCCGTCGCCGCCGCGCAGGCCCTCGACCAGCAGGTAGAGCGAGAGCAGCTCGGCGGTGTAGGTCTTGGTGGCGGGCAGCGCCTTCTCCGGGCCGGCCAGCACGTCGATGTGGAACTCGGAGACCTCGGCGAGCGGCGAGGAGGCGTTGTTGGTGACCGCCAGCGTGATCGCACCGGCCTCGCGGGCCGCCTTGGTGGAGGCGACGAGGTCCGGCGAGCCGCCGGACTGGCTGACGGTGACGACCAGCACGTCCGTGAGGTCCGGTTTGGCGCCGTACGCGGTGGTGGTGGACATCGAGGTCAGACCGGCCGGCTTGCCGAGCAGGATCTCGACCAGGTACTTGGCGTAGAGCGCCGCGTTGTCGGACGTGCCGCGCGCGGTGAGCAGGACGAAGCGAGGGTTGCGGGCGGCGATCCGGGCCGCGATGTCGAAGATCTTCGGGGCGCCCTCGTCGAGGATGCGCCGCAGGACGGCCGGCTGCTCGGCCATCTCCGCCGCCATGATCCGGCCGGGGACGGGAGCAGTCTGCGGGTCGGACATCAGGATGTGCCTCCGATGAGATGGTTCGACCCCGCCCGGACGGGGATGCCCGGCGAGGACCTCTACGGCGGCGAGTCCGCACACTCGCTGCGGTGGTTCCGTGATTCCTGCGGCAATCGTACGGGGAGTCCCCCGCGCGGCACATCCGAGAGCCCCTCCCGGTGGTCCGGAAGGGGCTCTCCCCGGGGCGCCGGCCCCGCCGGCGCGGCTCAGCCCTGCTTGTTGATCAGCTGGTCGATCGCGGCGTCCGCCTCCTTGGCGGCCTGGTCCACCGGCTTGTTGCCCTTGAGGATCGCGGTGAGCATGTCGGGCAGGATCTTCTGCTTCTCGATCGCGCCCCAGCCCGGCGCCAGCGGGGTGAACCAGGCGTCCGGCACCGCGTTGGCCGCGGCGGCGGTCGCCGGCTTGCTCTTCAGCGGGTTCAGCTGGGTGAGGTTGTTCGGCAGGATGTCCTTGTCCGCCAGCGCCTGCTGGGACTTGGTGCTGGTGAACATCCGGACCCAGTCGGTGGCCAGCGCGGCCGACGGCGACTTGGCGGTGACGGCGAGGTCCGAGCCGCCGATGAAGGTCGGCAGCGGCTTGCCGCCCGGGCCGGGCATGGTGGCCAGCTTGACGGCGTCCTTGAGGGTCGGGTCGCCGGTGACCGGCGCGGTCACGCTGGAGGCCTCGTAGCCGTTGCCGTAGAAGGCCCCGGCGTGGCCGCGGGCCATCGCCTCGAACTGGTTCTGCTCGTTGACCGCCAGGTCGCCCTTGTTGTACTTGCGCACTAGGTCGACGAAGTGGTTCAGCCCCTGCTGGGACTTCGGGTCGCTGAGCGTGCCGTGCCAGTTCCCGGCGCTGTCGAAGCGGGCGATGGCGCCGCCGTACGCGGAGACGTAGCTCATCGCGGCGTACCAGTACGGGCCGGGCAGGTAGAGCGCGGAGTAGCCCTTGTCGGCCTTGTTCTTGTCCGCGACCTTGTCCAGGGCCGCCTTGAGGTCGTCCTCGGTCTTCGGGAACTCCGCGCTGCCGGTGGCCGTCTGGAAGGCCGTCGCGTTGTAGATGGCGACCCGGGCACCCGCGTAGTACGGCACGCACCAGAGCTTGTCCTGGTAGGTGCAGGTGTTGGCGAGCGCCTTGATCCAGGCGTCCGAGTTGTCGAAGCTGGAGCGCTCCACCGGGGCCAGCGCGCCGGCGAGCACGTACTTCATGGTCTCGGTGTTGCCGAGCTCCACCACGTCGGGGGCGTTGCCCTCGGCGAGCGCCTTGTCCAGCTTGCCGACCTTGTCGGCCCACCCCTGGTAGGCGAGCCGCAGGGTGACGTTGGGGTACTTCGCCGCGAACTCGTCGTTCACCCGCTGCACGAGGTCCGGCCAGTTCTTCTGGGCGTCGTCCATCAGCCAGACGGTGACCGTGCCGGTGGCGGACTTCGGGTCCGCCGTGGCGGCCTTGCCGTCCCCCGAGGGCGAGCCGCCCGAGGAACAGGCCGTCAATCCGGCGGCGAGCGCCAGGATCCCGAACGTCGCCATGAGCTGACGCTTCTTCACGCCATCCTCCGAGGGTGCTAGAGCCTGTGCCCGCCGGCAGCGTGATGGCGCGTCCGCCGGGAGGGATCCGGGCGGGGACGGCGAAGTGCTTCAGGAAGGGCCTATACCACATCCGGTGAGGTTGAAGTTCGAACCGGATGGACTGGAGCCTGGCCTAGACCACTGGCGGTGTCAACGCCAAATGGCCTGGCCGACAAGGACGTTGCAGACCTGTTGTAGCCCGTGGCGATCAGTTGCGACGTCATCACCCTAAGTAGAACTTAAGGCTGTCTTAAGGCTGATTTGAGGGAACACCGTCATCTGGGAACGCCGCAGGGCCAACGGCGTGAAAACGGAACGGGCCCGTCATGCGCCATGCGCATGACGGGCCCGCTCGCGGAGGCCTTCCCGGCCCCCGGGGTCACGGTCCGATGGGACCTCAGCCGATCGCTCCCGACTGGCCGGTGAGCACCTCGACGGCCGCCAGCCCGCAGACCCGGGCGGCGCCGTGGGTGGCGATGTGGAGCGCGCCGACCGGCTCGGACTGCGGCAGGCCCATCTCGACCACCGCGGCGTCCGGGCGGGCCGCCACCAGCCGGGACAGCGCGGCGGACATCCAGGCGTAGCGGTGCGCGTCGCGGACCACCAGCACCAGGCGGCGGCCCTCGGCGCCGGCCACCACCTCGGCGACCAGCGCGTCCAGCTGCTCCGGGGCGGCGTCCTTCGGACCGACCTCCCGGGTGCGGGTGCCGGGGAAGCGGTCGGACAGCATGTCGGCCACGCCCCACGGGGTCACCGCGCCGACGGCGATGTTGGGCTCGTCGGAGAACGAGGCCACGTACGGGCGCTCGGTCACCGGCAGGGCCTCCCGGCCCGGTGCCCGGACCACCCGCAGCGCGCGGCGGGCGGCCCGCAGGCCGACCGCCAGATCGGGCTCCAGCCGCTCACCCTGGGCCGCGATCCGGCCCCAGCTGCCGAGCGCGCGCACCCGGTCGGCGGCTTCGGCCAGCCGCTCCTCCGGGAGCTTGCCGGCCCGCACGCCCGCCACGATGGCGTCGCGCAGCAGCAGCACGGTGTCCTCGTCGGCCAGCCCGCCGCCGACGCAGATCGCGTCCGCACCGGCCGCCAGGGCCAGGACGGTGCCCTCGCCCATGCCGAAGGTGTCGGCGATGGCGCCCATCTCGATCGCGTCGCTGACGATCAGGCCCTGGTAGCCGAGGCCGCCGTCGGCCGGGGCCGCGCGCAGCAGGTCGCGCAGCACGCGGGGGCTGAGCGTGGCCGGCAGCTTCGGGTCGAGCGCCGGGATCATGATGTGGGCCGTCATCACGGCCTTGGTCCCGGCCGCGATGGCGGCCTGGAACGGGATCAGGTCGCGGGCGCGCAGGGTCGCCAGGTCGACGTCGATCACCGGCAGGCCGTGGTGCGAGTCGACCGCGGTGTCGCCGTGCCCGGGGAAGTGCTTCGAGCAGGCGGCCACGCCGGCCGACTGCAGGCCCTCGACCCAGGCCGCGGTGTGCCGGGCGCACAGCTCCGGGTCGGCACCGAAGGAGCGGACGCCGATCACCGGGTTGCGCGGGTTGGAGTTGACGTCCGCGGTGGGCGCCCAGTTGTAGTTGACGCCGGCGGCCGCCAGCGCGCGGCCCAGCTCGCGGGCGACGTCGCGGGTCAGCGCCGGGTCGTCGATCGCGCCGAGGGCGAAGTTGCCCGGCCAGGAGGAGCCGGAGCCGGCCTCCAGGCGGGTGACGTCGCCGCTCTCCTCGTCGATCGCGATCAGGAGGTCGGGGTTCTCCTCGCGCAGCGCCCTGGTGAGCGCCGACAGCTGGTCGAGACCGGTGACGTTGCGGTCGAAGAGCGCGACCGAACCGAGGCCGGCCGCGAGGTGGCGGCGGACCCACTCCGGGGGCTCGGTGCCGACGAAGCCGGGCTGCAGGACGGTCAGCGCGTCACGGTGCAGCTGGTCGCTGGCCGGGAGGGTGGGGACAAGGATGCTCACGTCGCGTCAGCCCTTCACTGCACCGTCGGTCAAGCCACCGACGGCCTTGCGCTGGAGGAATACGAAGAGGATCAGCACCGGGAGGGCGAACAGCGTCGAGGCGGCCATGGTGGCACCCCAGTCGGTGCCGAAGTTGGTCTGGAACGAGGACAGCCAGAGCGGCAGGGTCTGCCCCTCGGTCTTGTTCAGGATCAGGACCAGGGGGAACTCGTTCCACGCGGTGATGAAGCCGAACAGCGAGGTCGACATCAGGCCCGGGGCGAGCAGCGGGAAGATCACCTTCACGAAGGCCTGGGTGCGGGTGCAGCCGTCCACCATCGCCGACTCCTCCAGCTCCTTCGGGACGGCGGCGATGAAGCTGCGCAGCGTCCAGATGGTGAAGGGCAGGACCATCATCATGTAGAAGGCGGTCAGCGGGACCAGGCTGTTCAGCATCTCGCTGTCGCGGGCGATCAGGTAGACCGCGATGGTCATGACCTCCCAGGGCGCCATCTGCGCCGCCATCACGACCAGGACGAAGGCCTTGCGGCCGCGGAACCGCATCCGGGCGATGGCGAAGGACGCCAGGGTCGCGATCACCAGCGAGATCAGCACCGCGACGACCGTCACCGTGAAGCTGTTGGTGACGTACGTCCAGAACTTGGGCGCGTTGACCGCCGTGGTGAAGTGGTCGAACGTCGCGTGGATCGGCAGGAAGACCGGCGTCCGGCTGACGATGTCCTTGTCGTCCTTGAAGGCCGTGATGACCATCCAGTAGACCGGGAAGATGAAGAAGACGAAGAGGACGAGCGCGATCACGTTCGGCCAGGTACGTCCGATGAGCGAGCGCCTCACAGCTCGTCCTCCTGCTTCAGAATGATCCGGAAGTAGTACGCCATCAGCACGCCGAGCATCAGGATGGTGAGCACCGCGATCGCGGCGCCGGTCCCGTAGTGCTGGGCGCCGGAACCCTCCAGGAAGGCGTGGACGGGCAGCGTCCGGGTGAGCGAGTCGGGACCGCCCGCCTTGATCGCGTAGACCTGGGTGAAGGCCTTGAAGACCCAGATGACCTCAAGGAAGGTCGTGGCCAGGAAGAACGGCCGCAGGCTGGGGAAGATCACCGAGGTGAAGATCTTGGCGGGGCCGGCGCCGTCCATCCGGGCCGCCTCGTAGAGCTCCTTCGGGATGGTCGTCAGACCGGCGTACATGTTGAACGCCACGAAGGGGATCGAGCCCCAGACGATCAGCAGGATGATCACGAAGAAGGTGGAGTACTGGCTGCCGGTCCAGTTGTAGGCGGCCATCGAGTGCCAGCCCAGCTGGTCCAGGAACCAGTTCACGACACCGAAGCGGGTGTCGAACAGCCAGGTGTAGACGGTGGTCGCGGCGACCACCGGCATGGCCCAGGCGAGGAGCAGGCCGACCGAGAGCACCAGCCGCATCTTCTTGCCGAGCCGGTTGAGCAGCAGGCCGACCAGCGAACCGCCGACCATGATCAGGACCACGTTGACCAGGGTGAACGCCACCGTCCGGCCGGTGACCGCCCAGAAGTCGGCGTTGGTCAGCTGCTCGGTGTAGTTCTCGAAGCCGTTCCACTCGGTCAGGTGCTGGACGAGCTGGCGCGCGTTCAGGTTCTGGAACGAGACCAGCACGGTCTTCAGCAGGGGCCAGCCCAGCAGGCCCAGGGTCACCACGGTGGCCGGCAGCAGCAGCAGGTACGGGGCGAACCGCGTGCCGAAGCCCGGTCCGCCCGCTGTTCTGGTGCTCTTCTTCGGAGTGCCCTCGGCGCCGCCGGCGACGCTCGTCTCAATAGTGGCCACAGCAGCCTTCCCTGTGTCCGGGGACTGTGTCTGCACCCGCTCCGAATGCACAGCCATCGTTCTCTCTTCCTGGAACCTGACCACGACGGACAGGCGTCGCCCACCGGCCCCCCGCCGGGGGCCGGTGAGCGACGCCGCTCGACTACTACTGCTTGGCGTTCAGACGCTTGGCGATCTCGTCGTCGGCCTTCTTGGCGGCGGCGGCGTAGTCACCGGTCAGGGCGCCGGTCAGGAACTCCTTGATGGGGTTCGGGTTGTTCTCGACGCTCGCCCAGTTCGGCGTGGTCGGGGTGATCCCGCCGGAGGAGGCGGCGACCTTGGCGGCGGCGGCGAAGTCGCCGACCACCTTGTCGTCCAGCGACTTCTTGTTCGGGATGCTGCCGGCACCCGCGACGAGACCCTCGTTCTTGTCGTTGAGGGCGATCTTCAGGAAGTCCTTGGCCATGTCGGTGTTCTTGCTCGCCTGGGCGATGGCGAGGTTCGAGCCGCCGAGGAACACGCCGGAGGCCTTGTCGGCGGTCTTGCCCGGGAGCGGGAAGTAGCCGATCTTCTCCTTCGGCATCTCCTTCTCGGTCGGGATCTCCCAGCCGAGGCCGATGATCGAGCCGATGTCGCCCTTGGCGAAGACGTCCTTCTGCTGCGGCTTGGCCTCGTCACCGTCCTTGGCGGCGGTGGCCGAGTAGCTCTGCAGCTTCTTGTAGGTGTCGAAGGCCTTCTGCGCCTCGGGGGTCGACAGACCGCCGGCCCACTTGTCGCCGTCCTTCTTCGCCAGCTTGCCGCCCTCGCTGGTGAGCAGACCGAAGTAGGTGTACCACTCCTGGCCCGGCATGTAGATCGGGTCGGTGACGCCGGGGACGGCCTTGACCTTCTCCAGGTCGGCGTAGAACTCGTCCAGGGTCTTCGGCGGCGTGGTGATGTTCGCCTTGCCCCAGATCTCCTTGTTGTAGGCGACCACGCGGTTGGTCACGAACCACGGGGCGGCGTACTGCTTGCCGTCCAGGATCGCGGACTCGCTCTGGTTGTCGTTCCAGTCGGCACCGCCCAGGGCGGCCTTGTCCTTGGTGATGTCGAGGAGACCACCGGTGGCCGCGTAGCCCGCGGTCTGGGTGTTGCCGACCTCGAGGACGTCGACCGAGCCCTCGGACAGCGCGGCGGTGACCTTGGGGCCGATGCCGGTCCACTCCTGGATCTGGTACTCGACCTTGGAGCCCGGGTAGGTGGACTCGAACTCGGTCTTGACCGCGTCGTCCCAGCCCTTGGGGGCCGAGCCGGACATCAGCCACACCTTGAGCGTCTTGCCGCTGTAGTTCTTGGCGGCGGACGAGGACGAGCCGGCCTTGTCGCCGTCGCTCTTGGCGTCCGAACCACAAGCCGCCAGGCCGACGACCATTGCTGCGACGCCGACCGCCGCGATGAGCTGACGCTTCACGCCATCCTCCTGAGGGATGCCTGAGTGACCCCCGTCGGGTGGCAGCGGCAGACCCACATAAAGCGGGAGGAAAGGTGCCGCGGACCCCATCGAACGGGTGGGGGGATTCATAGTTACCGATCTAGTGGTGTAGACCAGATGCCTGGAGCTTGGCCTAGACCAATGGGCCTGTCAACGGCTCTTAGACCGATCCGGACCACCCGTTATCAAGCCGACACCGCACATCGTTCATCGCGTGATGAGGTATTCGTTCCGTAGCCATACATGCAACGATGTGAGTTGTTAACGATGCGGCGGGGCGCCCAAAGACCCCGCGAGAAGCGGGAGACAGGTCCGATGAGCAGCGACGGGGGCAGCACGGCCCAGGTCAACGACCCCCAGGTGAAGAACCTCCCCGCGCAGACCGGCGCGGACGCCACCGCGCGGGTGCCCAAGTACTACGGCCTCAAGCGGCATCTGCTGCAGCTCACCGAGACCCAGCCGGCCGGTACCCCGGTACCGCCCGAACGGGCACTCGCCGCCCAGTTCGACACCTCGCGCACCACCGTCCGCCAGGCCCTCCAGGAGCTGGTGGTCGAGGGGCGGCTGGAGCGCATCCAGGGCAAGGGCACCTTCGTCGCCAAGCCCAAGGTCGCCCAGGCGCTCCAGCTCACCTCCTACACCGAGGACATGCGCGCCCAGGGCCTGGAGCCCACCTCCCGGCTGATCGAGATCGGCTACATCACCGCCGACGACCGGCTGGCCCCGCTGCTGGACATCAAGCCCGGCGGGCGGGTGCTGCGGATCGAGCGCCTGCGGCTGGCCAACGGCGACCCGATGGCCATCGAGGTCGCCCACCTCTCCGCGAAGCGCTTCCCGGCCCTGCGCCGCAACCTGGCCAAGCACAACTCGCTGTACACCGCCCTGCGCGAGGTGTACGGCGTCACGGTGGCCGAGGCCGAGGAGACCATCGAGACCACCCTGGCCACCCCGCGCGAGGCCGGGCTGCTCGGCTCCGACCTCGGGCTGCCGATGCTCCAGCTCGCCCGGCACTCCTTCGACGCGGACGGCGCCCCGGTCGAGTGGGTGCGGTCCATCTACCGCGGCGACCGGTACAAGTTCATCACCCGGCTCAAGCGCCCCGAGTAGGCTTCCGGCCGCTCCCCCACCGCTCTCCCGGCACCGGCGTACGCACGGCGTACGCCGGTGCCTTCGTGTGCGGGCCCGGCGCGCGGCGGCCCGCCCCGGCGCGCGGAGCGTCCGGAATGCGGGAAGTTCTGTCGTTCCCGGTGACACAGATCACGCCATGCTCTAGATTTCGCAGCCGTATTGACTGTCGATCACCAGTGGTGCTGCTCGGCGGGTTCCGGGGGGCTGTGCGGTGCTCCGGGGCTGCGGCGCCGTCGGGGTGAGCCCTCTGGAGCGGAGCCGAACCATGTCGTCAGATCCTGCTGCCACCGAACCTGTCATGCCCGAGCCACCGGGGCCGGCGGCCGTGCCGGCGGTGACCCCGGAACGGGTCCTGGCCGGGCTCGCCCTGCTCGTGCCGATCGTCGCGATGCTCTGGGTGTCCTCGTACGACAAGACCGACCCCGAGGCGGGCGGGGTGCCCTTCTTCTACTGGTACCAACTGCTCTGGGTGCCGGTCTCGGCCGTCTTCACGGTGGCCGCGTACCTGCTGATCAACCGGGACGAGAAGGCCCGCAAGGCGGGTGGCGCGCGATGACCGGCGTCAACGTACCGGCCCTGACCGTCTTCGTCCTCTTCTTCGTGCTGGTCACCGTGATGGGCTTCATGGCCTCGCGCTGGCGCCGGGCCGACGACGCCCTGCACCTGGACGAGTGGGGCCTGGGCGGCCGCAGCTTCGGGACCTGGGTGACGTGGTTCCTGCTCGGCGGCGACCTCTACACCGCCTACACCTTCGTCGCCGTCCCGGCGGCGGTCTACGCGACCGGCGCGGCCGGCTTCTTCGCGGTGCCGTACACGATCATCGCGTACCCGCTGGTCTTCCTCTTCCTGCCCCGGCTCTGGTCGGTCTCCCGGGTGCACGGCTACGTCACCCCGGCCGACTTCGTGCGCGGGCGGTACGGGTCCAAGCCGCTCGCCCTGGTCGTGGCGCTGACCGGCATCCTGGCCACGATGCCCTACATCGCGCTCCAGCTGGTCGGCATCCAGGCGGTGCTGGACGTGCTGGGCGTCGGCGGCGGGGAGAACGCCAACTGGTTCGTCAAGGACCTGCCGCTCTTCATCGCCTTCGGCGTGCTGGCCGCCTACACCTACTCCTCCGGGCTGCGGGCGCCGGCGCTGATCGCCTTCGTCAAGGACGCCCTGATCTACATCGTGATCATCGTCGCGGTGATCTACATCCCGCTGCGGCTCGGCGGCTACGGGCACATCTTCGACGCCGTCGGCGAGAAGTTCAGCGCTCCCAAGTCGGCCGGCTCGCTCACCGTGCCCGAGAACAAGCAGTGGACGTACGCCACGCTGGCGATCGGCTCCGCGATGGCGCTCTTCATGTACCCGCACTCGGTGACCGGCGTGCTGGCCTCGAAGTCCCGCAACACCGTCCGCCGCAACATGGCGATCATGCCCGCCTACTCGCTGATGCTGGGCCTGCTGGCGCTGCTCGGCTTCATGGCGATCGCGGCCGGCATCGGCAAGGGCGACAAGAAGTTCAACGCCCAGCTCTCGGTGCCGCAGCTGTTCGAGAACATGTTCCCGGACTGGTTCACCGGCGTGGCCTTCGCGGCGATCGGGATCGGCGCGCTGGTGCCGGCCGCCATCATGTCGATCGCGGCGGCCAACCTCTTCACCCGCAACGTCTACAAGGAGTTCCTGAAGCCGGCCGCCACCCCCGCCGACGAGACCAGGGTCGCCAAGCTGGCCTCGCTGCTGGTCAAGGTCGGCGCGCTGGTCTTCGTGCTCAGCATGGACAAGCAGGCGGCGATCAACCTGCAGCTGCTCGGCGGGCTGTGGATCCTGCAGACCTTCGTCTCGATCGTCGGCGGCCTGTTCACCCGGTGGTTCCACCACTGGGCGCTGTTCGCCGGCTGGGCGGTCGGCATGATCTACGGCACCTGGGAGGCGTACGACATCGCCAGCCCCGCCACCAAGCACTTCGGCGGGAACGCCGCCGAGATCCCCGGCATCGGCGAGCTCGGCTACATCGGCCTCACCGCCTTCGTGCTCAACCTGGTCGTCTCGGTGGTGCTCACCCTGGTGCTCCGGGCGGTCAAGGCGCCGGACGGGCCGGACGAGACCCGGCCGGGCGACTACAGCGCCGAATCCGGCGACGAAGAGCTGAAGAACGCGCCGGAGCCCGTGGCGGCGCACTGATTCGCTCCGCGCGCGCCCTGTGACCGCGCCGCCTCCTCCGTGAACACTGGAGGAGGCGGCGCGATCATATGTATGAACGGCCGCACATGCAGGGCACCACCAGACCGGACCGGCATCCGGCCGGCACCCGATCGACCCACGGGGAGCAGCGGCGATGGCAGAGCTCGGCACCACACTCAACGGTCAGCACCAGTCCACCCACCGGCCCGGCCCGCAGGTCACCGCGGCGCCCTACCCGGCGGCGCCCGCCCCGCACACCGCGCCGGTGACGGCCCCCGGCCCGCTGCCGTCCGTGCTGATCGCCACCCGGCACGGCGAGTCCACCGCCAACGTCGAGTTCCAGCTCGCCGAGGCGGCCGGCGCGCTGAGCGTGCCGATCAGCTGCCGCGACGCGGACATCCCGCTCTCGCTCCAGGGCCGGCAGCAGGCCCAGGCGCTCGGCCGCTGGTGGGCCGGCCTGCCCAGCGCCGACCGCCCGCGCAGCGTCTGGTGCTCCCCCTACGAGCGCACCACCGAGACCGCCCGGATCGCGCTGGCCCAGGCCGCCGGGCTGGGCGCGGTACCGGTCTCGCTCGCCGTCCGCTACGACGAGCGGCTGCGCGACCGGGAGCTGGGCATCCTGGAGATGCTGCCCAAGGCCGCGATCGAGGCCAGGCACCCGGACGAGGCCGCGAGACGCCGCAAGATGGGCGAGCTCTACTACCGCCCGCCCGGCGGGGAGTCCTGGGCGGACGTGGCCCTGCGGGTGCGCAGCGTGCTGCGTGACATCTGCGCGGAGGAGGCCGGGCGACCGGTCCTGCTGGTCGCGCACGACTGTACGGTGCTGATGCTCCGCTACGCGCTGGACCGGCTCACCGAGGCGCAGTTGACGGCCCTCGACACGGTCCGCAACTGCTCCACCAGCCTGTGGCGGGCCGAGGCCGGGCGGCTGCGCCCGGCGCACTGGAACGACACCGGGCACCTGACGCTCGGCTGAGGCCGCGGGCCGCCGGCCGACGGCGGCAGGCCCGGGCGGGCCGCCGTCAGCCGGCCGCCGGTTCGGCGAAGCAGCGGCGGTACGCCAGCGGAGTCGTGCCGAGCCGGCGGCCGAAGTGGTGCCGCAGGGTGGCGGCGTTGCCGAAGCCGCAGCGCGCGGCGATCGCGTCGACCGGCTCGGCGGTGCTCTCCAGCAGCCGCTGGGCGAGCAGCAGCCGCT
This sequence comes from Kitasatospora sp. NPDC005748, assembly GCF_040630735.1. Classification (NCBI taxonomy): domain Bacteria; kingdom Bacillati; phylum Actinomycetota; class Actinomycetes; order Kitasatosporales; family Streptomycetaceae; genus Kitasatospora; species Kitasatospora sp. NPDC005748. Next base: position 131,231 of record NZ_JBEXYD010000007.1, on the reverse strand, counting down.
GCCCGGTGAGCCAGCGGTGCGGGGTGGTGCCGGTCTCCTGCTGGAAGCGGCGGGCGAAGGTGCGCGGCGACAGGTGCACCCGGGCCGCCAACTGCTCGACGGTGGACTCCTCGTCCAGGTGGTGGCGCATCCAGTCGAGCAGCGGCGCGAGGGACTCGCCGTCCCCCTCGGGCAGCGGCCGGGCGACGAACTGGGCCTGGCCGCCCTCCCGGTGCGGGGCCACCACCATCCGGCGGGCGATCCCCCGGGCCACCTCGGCGCCCTGGAACCGGCGGACCAGGTGCAGGCAGGCGTCGATGCCCGCCGCCGTGCCGGCCGAGGTGATCACCGGGTCGTCGTCCACGTAGAGCACGTCCGGCTCGACGGTGGTCCGCGGGAACCGGGCGGCCAGCTCCGCGGTGTGCCGCCAGTGCGTGGTCGAGCGGCGGCCGTCCAGCAGCCCCGCGGCGCCGAGCACGAAGGCGCCGCTGCAGATCGAGAGCACCCTGGCACCGCCCTCCACCGCCGCGCGCACGGCGTCCACCAGCGGCTCCGGGTAGTGCGGGCGCACCCCGGTGGCGGTCACCACGACGAGGTCGGCCCCGGCGAGCCGCTCCGGGCCGTACGGGACGTCCACCGAGAAGCCGGCGTGGGTGCGGTGCGGCCCGGGGCGGGCACCGGCGACGGCGAAGTCGTACCGGGGCAGGCCGTCCGCGCTGCGGTCCAGGCCGAAGACCTCGCAGGCCACCCCGAGTTCGAAGGGGTGGAGCTCCTCCAGCACCACCGCGACCACGTTCTTCAGCATGCCGCCCAGGATGCCTCCCCGAGGAGCCCGCGGGGAAGGGCCCGGTGGCAGGATTTCGATGGGATCGGGCATTCCTGCCACTCGTGGCCGGCCTGCCGCGCCGCGAGAGTGGAGCCATGGACTCCGACACGCTCGCAAGCGCACTCGCCCTGGTCGGGACCGTCGGCGGTTTCGGACTGCTCGGCACCCTGATCGGGCGCGACGTGGCCCGCGGCGCCGCCACCGGCCGCGACAACTGGCACCGGCCCGGCGGGTACCCCGTCGACCCGGCGCTGCCCGACCGGCTCTACGGCACCATGCCGGCCGCCTCGTTGCGCCCCGACGCCGACCCGGCCGCCACCACCACCCCCGCCGTCGCCGGCCCCGCGGCGGCCGCTGCCACCGGTCCGCGGGCGGCCGCCCCGGCGCCCGCCGCCGGCCGCGGCTCCGGCACACTGACCGGATGGACATCGTCATCCGCCCGGCCCGCGAAGCGGACCTCGAAGCAGCCGGCCACGTCACCGTCGAGGCCTTCGTCGGCGACGGTTACACCTCGCCCGAGAGCCAGTACGTCGACCTCCTGCGCGACACCGCCCGCCGGTCCCGGGAGGCCGAGCTCCTCGTCGCGGTCGACGCGGCCGAAGGACGGGTGCTCGGCTGCGTGACCTTCGCCGTGGGCGGCACCGAGTGGGCCGACATCGCCACCCCGGACGAGGGCGAGATCCGGATGCTCGCCACCGCGTCGGCCGCCCGCGGCCGGGGCGTCGGCGAGAGCCTGGTGCGGGCCGCCCTGACCCGCAGCCGCGAACTCGGCCTGGCCGGGATGGCCTTCTCCACCCGCCCCGACATGACGGCCGCCCACCGCATCTACGAGCGGATCGGCTTCCGCCGGACCCCGGAACGCGACTGGGCGCCGTACCCGGGGATGGACCTGATGGTCTACAGCATGGCCTTCTGACGGCCCACCGGGGGCGGTCCGGCCGCGGGCCGGCCCGCCGGTCAGGGGGCGGCGGAGCGGCGGGCCGGGGACCGGATCGGCCGGCTGCCCCGGCGGCCGACGAACGATCAGGCCGCTCTTTTGATATAAACCTCTGATCGAGACACGTCGTGGTAGCCCATCGATCAGAGGAGCAGCACCTCATGTACGACGGGCCCGGCATCGGCGCGCCCTCCGCGGCGAGCGGACCCACCCTGCAGGACATGCGCGAGGCACGCGGGATCCCCGCGCCGCGCGGCAGCCGGTACGCGATCCCCGCGGAGCCGCCCGCCCCCCGGCGGCCGGTGCCGCCGTCGGTGCGCTTCAAGGCGGTGGACGGCCTGCGCGGCCTCGCCATCGCCTCCGTGCTGCTGTACCACACCAACTGGTTCCAGAACGGCCTGTTCGGTGTGGACGCCTTCTTCGTCCTCTCCGGCTTCCTGGTCACCCTGGTCCTGATCCGGGAGCTGGACCGCACCGACGGCATCGCCCTCGGCGTCTTCTACCGCCGCCGGGCCAAGCGGCTGCTGCCCGGCCTGCTGGTCACCGTGCTCCTGGTGGTCCTCCTCTCGGCCCTGCTCAGCCCGCTCAAGGACGTGAAGGAGCTGCGCCCGCAGGCGCTGGCCGCGCTGGCCCAGGTCGCCAACTGGGCGCAGTTGGAGCGCGGTGACGCCTACTGGCAGCACTTCGCCGGCATCGACCCGCTGGCCGCGATGTGGTCGCTCAGCATCACCGAGCAGTTCTACGTGGTCTGGCCGCTGCTGCTGCTGCTGATCTACGCCGTCTGCCGCCGCTCGCTCAAGGCCGCGGGCATCGTGACCGGTGTGCTGTTCGCCGGCGCCGCCGCCGTCGCCCCGCTGATGTGGAACGGCTCCAACAGCGACCGGCTCTACCTGGGCACCGAGTCCCGCGCGGTCGGTTTCGCGGCCGGCGCCGCCGCCGCCTTCGTGGTCTACCTGCGGCTGCGCCGCACGGTCCAGGAGGGTCCGGAGACGGGCTCGCGGGCCCAGCGGCGTTCGCCCGGCCGTCCGGGGGCCGGGAGCACGGTGCTGCCCACCGTGGTCGGCACCCTCGCGCTGGGCGGCCTGGTCTGGGCCAGCCTCAGCGTGGACAACTACCACGAGCCCTGGCTGTACCGGGGCGGGCTGGCCGGCGTCGCGGTGCTCTCGGCCGTCCTCGCCGCCTCGCTCTGCCACGACCGCGGTCCGCTGGTCCGGCTCCTCGCACTGCCCCCGCTGCGGCTCACCGGCACCATCTCCTACAGCCTCTACCTGCTGCACCTGCCGGTCTACTGGCTGCTCCAGCGGTTCGTCGACGACATCTCGCCGGCGCTGCTGCTGGCCATCGGCGCGCCCGTCTCCTGGGTGCTGGCCTGGCTGCTGCACACCGGCACCGAGCGGCTGCGGGTGCTGCGCTGGCGGCCGCTGCCGACCATCCCGCTGCTGGCCGCCGCCGCGCTGACGGCCACCGCCGGCGCCTGGTACCTGCCCGCCTGGGTCGAGCACGACATGCGCGGCGGCCCCGCCGACAAGCCGCTGGTACTCGCCCTCGGCGACTCCTTCTCCGAGGACCTGGCCACCGGCCTGTACCGGCACGGCGACCGCTTCCGGGTGGTCGACGGCGGCATCAGCGGCTGCGGCGTGTTCGGCTCCGAGAAGGTCCGCGGCACCTCCCGGGTGGAGTTCGACACCACGGACGACTGCCGCGACCGCACCGCGCTCTGGGCGAAGAGCCTGGACGGCGTCCAGGCGCAGGCGGTCGTCCTGCACCTCGGCTGGGACGCCGCCGAGCAGTACCTGGACGGCAGCTGGCTCAACCCCTGCGACGAGGACTACCGCACCCGGTACACCGCCCAGCTCACCCAGGCGACGGACCTGGTCCGCGAGCGCGCGCACGGCGCCCGGGTGCTGCTGATGAACGAGCGGGTGCAGAACGGCGCGATCAGCAAGGCCTGGGGCACCTGCTACAACCAGCAGGTCGGCGACTTCGTGAAGGCCTCCGGCGGCGCCGTCCAGCTGCTCGACCTGAACGCCTTCTACTGCCCCGGCGGCAACTGCCTCTGGAAGGACCGGGACGGCCACCTGGTCTCCCCCGCCACCGACGGCGTGCACCTCACGCCGGCCGGCATGCGGCTGGTGACGCCGTGGCTGGAGCAGCAGATCGCGGACGCGCTGGCCGGGGTCCGGCCGCCGGACGCGCCGGCTCCCCAGCCGACGCCGACCGCCCCGGCGACGCCGACCGCCCCGCCGGCCACCGAACAGGCCACCCCGACCGAGCAGCCGTCCCCGAGCCACTCGACGACCCCGTCCCGCAAGCCCACCACCACGCCGTCCCGCAAGCCCACCACCGGCCCGAGCCGGGCGGCGACCCCGCCGGCCGGTCAGCCGGCCGCGCCCTCCGGGACGGCGTAGGTCTGCGCGAAGCAGTCGCGGATCGCCTGCTCGGAGGCGGGGCGCCCGGCGAAGTCCATCCGCGGGGTGTCCTGGTTGGTGGGCAGGGTCGGGTCGATGCCGAAGTAGAGCGACCAGAAGTACAGTCCGGCCAGCTTCCGCTCCTGCGCCACCTGGCAGACCGCGGTGAACCAGGTGGCCTGCACGGGCTCGTTGAGCTCGCGCTTGGTGTAGAAGTCACCGGGCGTCTTGTAGGCGCCCTTCTGGGCCGGGATCCCCACCTCGGTCAGCTTGGTGGTCGGCTGCGGGCCCTTGCCTCGCTTGTCCAGCCAGCTGTTCCAGCTGGCCGCCAGGTCGGCCGGGGTGGCGTCGTCCCCGGCCGACTTGGCCGGGAAGTAGGCGTCGACGCCGGTGCGCCCGGTCGGCACCGCGACGGCGCCCTTGGACCAGTTGTCCCAGTTGGCGTCGTAGGCCACCTCGCCGTGGAAGGTCTTCCCGGCCTGCTCGACCAGCGGGGCCCAGTGCGGGTCGGCCTCCAGCGAGTTGAACTCGGTACCGATGGTGAACTCGGTCGCGTCGTGCTCCTCGGCCGCCTTCAGGTAGGGCGCCAGGAAGGCCGAGTAGCTGGCGAACCAGGCGTCCCGGTCGGTGGGGGCGATGTTGCCGCGCCAGCCGTTGTTGGCCGGCTTCAGCGACTCCTCGTCCAGGATCGGCCGGACGGTGGTGCGTAGGCCCGCCCGGTGCGCGGTGTCCAGCAGGATCGCAAGCCGGTCCGGGCTCGGGGTGGTCGGCCGGGCGGCGACCGCGTTGGACTTGCTGCCCACCGTGTAGAACGGGAAGGACACCGAGAGCGCGTTGGCGTTCAGGCCGACCACGTACTTGACGATGCGGTCCGCCTTGCCCTGGACGAAGCTCTCCGGGTCGGCCGGGTCGTCCAGCCAGTACACCTGGACGCCCCACTCCGGGCTGCCCTTCGCCCACGGCCGGGCCACCTTGGGCCCGGTGTCCTCCGGCGGCGCGTCCTTGCCGAAGCCCCAGACCCGGCCCTGCTCGGCCGGCGCACCGGCCCAGTGCACCTCGGTCGGGCGCTTGTGGTCGAACTTGATCGGGTGGTCGCCCCAGACGATCGGCACGCCCACGGTGAGGCCGAGCACGACGGTCGGCAGGATGAAGATGACGAAGCGTTTCATATCTGGCAGCAGCCCCTGGTCGCCGGTCAGGCCGGCTTGGCGATGACGACGAACTTGTTCTCCTCGCGGCGCAGGAACTTGATCAGTCCCCGCATCCCGCCCCAGCCCTCCAGCAGGGAGAACAGCGGGATGGCCGCCACCACCGCCATCGGCTCCCACCACTTGCGCCGGTGGTCGGCCGAGCCCACCACGTTCAGGCGCAGGCCCTCCCAGTACGTCCAGATCACGTAGGCGAAGTTGATCGACCAGATCAGCACCACCGACTGGGTCACCGGCGAGGTGTTCATCGTCCCGGTGAACCAGGCGATCAGCAGCACCAGGCCGACGTGCTGGAGCGGTCCGAGCACCCAGCTGACCATGCCCATCCCGATGAACAGCCGGAACCGCAGCGGGATGCTCTTGTTGAAGCAGAGCGCCACCAGGCCCCAGGCCCAGCGCTCGCGCTGCTTGAGGAAGTCCTTGAGGCCGGCCGGCGAGGCGCCGTAGCAGCGGCCGTTGAACCAGTCGCTGCGGCCGGGGTAGCGCACGCAGAAGTTGAGCGCCATCTGGGCGTCCTCGACGATGGTGTCGGGGCCGAAGTCCCAGCCGATGGTGGCCTCCACCGAGGAGCGCACCAGCAGCAGTTCGCCGTGCACGCCGGCGATCGGCGTCCCGGTCCCGGTCATGGCGCGGAAGCGGGCGATGTCGTCGGCCGGGCGGATCGCGTCGGCGAGCCAGGTGAAGGTGGAGACGGCGTTCTCCCGGGGGTACGTCAGGATCCCCTGGGCCATGTGCTTGGCGTCGTCCCCGGCCCGGCGCTGCCGGTTGATGAACTGGGCCACCGCGGCGGCGGTGTCCGGCCCGACCCCGGTGTCGTCGTCCATGTGCAGCACCCAGACGTCGTCCTCGGCCTCGCCCTCCTCGATCCGCAGCTCGTGCGAGTAGTGGTTGGCGCGGGCCTTGAACTTGGTTCCGTTGGGCGTCTGGTAGGCCTTCGGGACGGTCACCACCCGGATCAGCGGGTTGCGGGCGGCCAGCTCGTCGATCTTCTCGCCGGCCGCGCAGCCCTCCTCGGTGAGGATGTCCACCCGCATCCACGGGAAGTAGGCGGGCAGGTGGTCGACGTACGACAGCACCGAGCGCTCCAGCGCCGGGTAGGTGTCGTGCCGGCCGATGGTCGGCACCAGGACGATCAGGTAGTCGTCGTCGACCGGCACCGCCGGGGTCATCCGGTTCGCCTTGCGCAGCCGGCGGCGGACCATCAGCACACCCTGGAAGCCGATCAGCACGCCGAAGACCGGCATGCCCCAGAGGATCGTGATCGCCCAGCCGAGCGGGGTCGGGTTGGGCACGTACGCCCAGAGCGAGAAGCCGAAGATGATCACGAACGAGAGGTAGAACGGGACGATGCGCGGCTTCCACGACATCTGCCGGTCGGCGAGCCGAGCGGCCTCGCGGGACGTGGTGAGTACCGTCCGCGCGGGTGCTGGTGCTGTCATGGCGAAAGTCGTTCCTCGTCTGTTGCGTCTGTCCGTTCACCCCGCCGGTCCGGGCCGGCGGGTCCTGCTCGCTACCCCGGGTAGGGCGGCGTCCCCGGGGCCGGCGGAACCGGCCCGGGCGTCACCGGCGGGGCCGGCCACGAGTGCTGGGGCTGCGGGGGCTGCGGCGGGACGGCGGCCGGCGGCGGGGTCCAGCCGGGCTGCGTCCGGTCGTGCGGGGGGTGCGGAGCCTGCTGGGGCTGCGGGGGGTGCGGAGCCTGCTGGGGCTGGGGAGCCTGCTGGGGCTGCGGCCAGGCCTGCGCGGGCTGCTGGGGCTGGGTCGGCGGGTGGCCGGGAGCCTGGTCCTGCGGCAGGGTCTGCAGCAGCGACCAGTGCAGTTGGCCGGGCTGCTGCCCCGACTGCTGGGCGGGCAGCGGCTGGAACGGCGAGGGCTGCCCGGCGGCCGCCCACGGGCCCGGCGCTGGCGCCCAGCGGGATCCGGTCCGGCGCAGCGAGACGACCAGCAGCACCGCCAGCGTCGCGGTGACGGCCACCCCGAGCCCGAAGGTCGCCAGCTTCAGCCAGCCCTCGGTGGTGCCGGTGAACCACCGGCGCTGCGGGGCGTCCAGCAGCGCGCCGGTCAGGCTGCGCACCCGGTTGTAGCCCTCGACCAGCGCCACGCCGACCACCACGCCGCGTGCCCAGTCCCGCCCGCGCAGCAGCAGGATGCCGGAGGTCAGGTACAGCACCGCGAAGTTGAGGCTGCCGGTCTCGGCGCCCACCGAGGAGCCGCCGTAGTAGAAGACGCCCTTGGCGAAGGTGGCGAAGCCGACCTGCCAGAAGCAGTTGTAGACCGCCCAGCCGAGCATCACCGCCCCCCAGGCCACCGCGAGGCCACCGGCCGGACGGTCAGGACGCGCCTGTGTCATCTCCCGTACCCCCGCCCCTGCCGGGCGCACCCGGCTTCAACCCGTTCGATTCCGGGCCACAGGATGCCACACGCGCGAACGGACCAGGAATTCCCCCGGTTCAGGAGGGTGCGGACGTGTTGTCGATCTCACGGACGAGGCCGGCCGGTTCACCGGACGTGCAGACCGCTCCAGTCGACGTCCGCGCCGAACGGGCCGGAGCCGCCGGTGAGCGCCAGGCCATTGCCGTAGGTGGCCTTGACGTCGGCGTTGGAGTTGCGGGGCTGGTCCGGGGTCAGGTTGTCCGCCGTCAGCGACTGCCCCCAGACCGTCCAGATCGTCCACGGGGTCCGCCGCAGGGTGTCCGGCTGGCGGGAGTTGACCGGCGCGGCGAAGGACTCGGCCAGGATCCGCGGCTTGCCGTAGCCGGCCAGGCCGTCGTAGTAGCGCTTGGTCCACACCTCGCCGGTGCCGATCGGGTGCGCCGGGCTGCCGCTGTAGTCGTCCACCCCGACCACGTCGACGTACCGCGCGCCCGGGTAGTAGTCCCACGGATCGACGCCCGGGGCGCCGTCCCAGGAGACCGGCGTCCAGGCGAACAGCAGGTTGTGCAGGCCCCTGGTCTCCACCAGGTAGTGGTAGGTGATCCGCCAGAGCGCCTGGTAGTCGGCGGGTTTGCGGCCCGACCACCAGAAGCCGCGGGCGCAGTCGGCCGCGTTCATCTCGTGGTACGGCCGCAGCAGCACCGGCACGTCGTGGGCCGCCAGGTACTCCAGGTGGTCCGCCAGGAAGGAGAGGTCCGTCAGCAGCGCGCGGTACTCGGGGGTGTCGCCGGCGCTGTCGACGACCCGGCCGAACCAGCCCGGGTCCTTCGCGCCGGGCGAGGCCGAGCAGAGCACCCGGTCGAAGGACTTCACGTCCGAGCCCGGGTACGGCTCGTGGAAGGACATCCCGACCAGTCCGGCCGGGCCGCCGCCGTTGTCGGGCAGCTCGGTGCTGGTGCCGTCGCAGTTCTTCTGGGTGCCCGACGCCCCGTAGGTGCCGTCGTCCGGGCGCGGGTGGCCGGACCAGACGGCGGTCATCAGGTCGACGGCGTCGTCGGTGTACTGCCAGCCGACCGCGCAGGCCGGCCAGCGGCCCGCCGAGTAGGAGCGCGGGTTGCCGACGCCCCAGCCGTTCTGGCCGTAGCCGGGGCCGAGGTCGGTCTCGACGAAGCCGGGCAGCCGGCCGGTGATGTCGGCGGCCTTCTTGTAGTAGTAGCCGACCGGCTTGGTCCCCCGGTAGTCCCCGTACTCGGGGTTGTAGAGCTCGTTGTGCGCCTCGACGTGCTGGCCGATCACCGTCCCGCCGGAGCGGCCGGCGCGGGCCGCGCTCTCCAGGTCGGCGAGGAACTGCTGGACGGCCCGCGCGTTGGGCGAGGCCTGCGGGTCGCGGGCCAGCAGCTCGCGGCCGACCTCCGGCGCCAGAGTGCGCCCGGCGCCGCCCAGGGTGAGCGTGCTGCGGGCGGGCGCGTCCCGGCGGTCGCCGTCGGCCCGGCCGTCCTGGCCGGCCAGCACCACCGCGCCGGCGGCGAGCAGCGCGCCGGCCGCGGCCAGCACGGCCGGTTTGGCACGCAGCGCGCGGGGCAGGGCCACGGACACTCCTCCGGATGCTCACCGGCACCGGCCTGCGCCGTCACAACCGGAACACGTGTACGACTGACAGGCGGTGAGCCTGCCACATCCCCCGGGGCCGGGGCGAGCGGACCCGCCGGGCGCGAACCGGGGCGGGCCCGGCCGGAACCGGGCCGAACCGGGCGGACCGTCAGCCCGCCGGGGTGGCGGCCGGTGCGCCGCCCGCCGCCTTGGTGCGCTGGAGGAGCTGGTTCTTCACGTGCTCGTCGAAGCCCGCGGCGGCCGCGGTCGCGGCGGCGTCCGCGGTGTTGCCGCCCTTGGCGGAGCCCTCGACGGTGAAGAAGCCGTACCGGCCCAGGGTGCCCTTGGTGTTGGTGCACCCGGGGGTGGTGCAGAACGCCGGCGAGCCGGGGGCCGCGGCGCCCTTGAGGTGGCCGACGTAGTTCTTCACCGCGGTCTCGGCCTGCTGCTTGTGGTCGAAGACCGCGACGCCGACCGTCACCGCGCTGTCGCCGGAGACGTAGGTGGCCCGGAGCACCTGGCGGCAGCCCTGGTCACCGAGGACCTTGCCGAGGCCGCCGACCGTGGAGTTGCCGTCCCAGCAGGGCGAGTCGAGCGAAACCACGGTGCGGTTCCAGGTGGCGCCGTTGACCGTCACGGTGAGCGCCGAGAAGAGCGCCGCCGCGTCCTGCGGAGCCGGGTCGGTGGTCGCCTCCCAGAGCGGCTTCGACGGGTCCTCGGGCGTGGCGCTCGGGGTGGCCGTCGGGGACGCCTTGCCGGACGCCGTGGGCGCCGGCGGCTGGGTGGCCGCCGTGGCGGCGCCGGTGGGATCCGCGACCGGCTTCTTGTCGTCGCCCTTGTTCAGGAACAGCAGGCCGCCGGCGACCAGGCCGCCGACCACCAGGAGGGCGACCACGCCGCCGATGATCCGCGTCCGGCCCTTGCGCTTGGCCTCCGCCTCGTTCCGGTCCGCGAGGGCGGCCCAGTCCGGCTCGGCGTGCTGCGGCACGGGCTGGGGGTGCGGGTGCTGGGGCTGCTGGGGCTGCGGCTGCCACTGGTGCTGCTGCGGCTGCGGCTGCGGCTGCGGCTGGACATGCTGCGGCTGCACCGGGGGCTGGGGCTGCGGCTGCACCGGCGCCGGCTGCTGCGGGACCGGCTGCGGCACGGGCGGCTGGACCTGCTGCGGCGGCTGCGGCACGGACGGCACCGGCGGCTGGACCGGCTGCGGCGCGGGCACCGGCGGCCCGTACGAGGCGGGCGGCGGACCGAACCCGCCCGGGGCCGGCGGCACCGGCTGCGGCGCGCCGGGGTACGGCGCGGGCGGCGGGCCCTGCGGCGGCTGTCCGGGCGTGCCCGGCTGCTGGTTCTGCGCGCCACTCGGCCCGGCGGGAGGGGGCGGCTGCTGCCCCGGCGAGCCGGGTCGGCCGCTCCACTCCCCGGGCGTGCCCGTTCCGTCGCTCATGCGCCCCCCTCACTGCCTTCGGCGGCCGCTCCGCGAATCACGTCGGTGTCGACGACTCGCTGGCTCCGCTCCCTCATGAGCCGAGATCGTAGGGCATGCCCCTGACGGCGGGCCTGCCCGGTGGCCGATCCGTTTCCGAATCCGAACACCGGCCGGGCCCCGGGCAGTCCCGGCGACGCCCTGCGCCGCGGTCCGCGAAGGCCCTGGAACGACCCTGCGGCGGCCCCCGGCGCCGGCCCCCGCGGCGGGCGGCCGGGGGCCGGCCGCAGCCCCGGAACGGCCCCGGAACAGCCCGGGAAAGGCCTCTCGCCGGTACCACCTGCGATCACGTCGACACGCGACGCCGCACAACATGTGGGGTCGCATCGAGCGGACACCACTAGATGTATGCTCATCCCTGCTGTCGACGCAGGGGAACCCGGTGCGAGTCCGGGACTGCCCCGCAGCGGTGTGCGGGCGGCTCCGACAGAGCCCGCGAGTCCGAATACCTGCCGACGGCGTGCCGCCTGGCCTCCCCGCAGAGGCCTTTCGCACCAGCACCACTTCCGGGCCTCGCGGGCGGGCCGGGGATGCCACCGTCGCGCGCCGCCTCCGGGCCGGCGCGCCGTGCTCCCCTGCCCCGAACGGTCCGGCCCGAGCCACCGCCGACGCCGATCGCCGCCAGGAGAGAGCGCCTTGACCACCGCTGCCTCAGTCACCCTGCCCGCCCAGGGTTCCAGCTCCGCCCCCGTCGACCCGACGGTGTCCGACCCCGGTGGCGCACTGCTCCGGCTGCTGACCGACCGCAGCGCCGACCTCCCCCAGGTGGACCCCGGCCATGTCGCCGCCGCCGCGCTGCGCGGCCGCCACGCCGGCTCGGACTTCGCCGAGCTGCGCGGGCTGGCCGTGGACGCCGCAGCGTCGATGATCGCCGAGGACCCGCAGTACTCGAAGCTCGCCGCGCGACTGCTCGCGCTGGAGATCGTCGACGAGGCGGTGAGCCAGGGTTCGGTCACCTTCTCGGACTCGATCGCGGTCGGCCACGCCGAGGGCCTGATCGGCGACTCCACCGCCGACTTCGTCGCCAAGCACGCCACCGCCCTGAACGCGCTGATCGACCCCGAGGGCGACGGCCGCTTCGAGTACTTCGGCCTGCGCACCGTGCAGTCCCGGTACCTGCTGCGCCACCCGATCACCCGCAAGGTCGTCGAGACCCCGCAGCAGTTCCTGCTCCGCGTCGCCTGTGGTCTGGCGGTCGGCGACAACGAGCAGTCGGTGCGCGAGGTCTCCGAGCTGTACGGCCTGATGAGCCGGCTGGAGTACCTGACCTCCTCGCCGACGCTCTTCAACTCCGGCACCAAGCACCCGCAGATGTCGAGCTGCTACCTGCTGGACTCGCCGCTGGACAACCTGGACTCGATCTACTCCCGGTACGCCCAGATCGCCCGCCTCTCCAAGCACGCCGGCGGCATCGGCCTGTCCTACTCGCGGATCCGCTCGCGCGGCAGCCTGATCCGGGGCACCAACGGCAAGTCCAACGGCATCGTCCCGTTCCTGCGCACCCTCGACTCCTCGGTCGCCGCGGTCAACCAGGGCGGCCGCCGCAAGGGCGCGGCCTGCGTCTACCTGGAGACCTGGCACGCGGACATCGAGGAGTTCCTGGAGCTGCGCGACAACACCGGTGAGGAGGCGCGCCGCACCCACAACCTCAACCTGGCGCACTGGATCCCGGACGAGTTCATGCGCCGCGTCAACGCGAACGCCGACTGGTCGCTGTTCTCCCCCGCCGACGTGCCCGAGCTGGTCGACCTCTGGGGCGCCGAGTTCGACGAGGCGTACCTGAAGGCCGAGCAGGCCGGCAAGGCCGTCCGCACCATCCCGGCGCAGACCCTCTACTCCCGGATGATGCGCACCCTGGCGCAGACCGGCAACGGCTGGATGACCTTCAAGGACGCCTCCAACCGCGCCGCCAACCAGACCGCGCTGCCCGGCCGCACGGTGCACAGCTCCAACCTCTGCACCGAGATCCTGGAGGTCACGGACGACTCCGAGACCGCCGTCTGCAACCTCGGCTCGGTCAACCTCGGCGCCCACGTCGCCCCCGGCGCCACCGCCGCCGACCTGCTGAACGCGATGGACTGGGACCGCCTGGACGCCACCGTCCGCACCGCCGTCACCTTCCTCGACCGCGTGGTGGACATCAACTTCTACCCGACCCCCGAGGCCGGCGCGTCCAACTCGCGCTGGCGCCCGGTCGGCCTCGGCGTGATGGGCCTCCAGGACGTCTTCTTCCAGCTCCGCCTGGACTTCGACTCCGCCGAGGCGAAGGCCCTCTCCACCCTCATCGCCGAGCGCATCATGCTCACCGCGTACGAGCGTTCCGCCGATCTGGCCGAGCAGCTGGGCCGCCACGAGGCCTACGGCGAGACCCGCGCCGCCCGCGGCGAGCTGCACATCGACCACTTCGGTTCGGCCGCGCCGCACTGGGCCGGCCGCTGGGAGGCGCTGCGCGCCCGGATCGCCGAGACCGGTCTGCGCAACTCGCTGCTGCTCGCCATCGCCCCCACCGCCACGATCGCCTCGATCGCCGGTGTGTACGAGTGCATCGAGCCGCAGGTCTCCAACCTGTTCAAGCGCGAGACCCTCTCCGGCGAGTTCCTCCAGGTCAACCCGTACCTGGTGCGCGAGCTGAAGGAGCTCGGCGTCTGGGACCAGCAGACCCGGGACGCGCTGCGCGACGCCAACGGCTCCGTCCAGGACCTCAACTGGCTGCCCGCCGAGGTCCGTTCGCTGTACCGCACGGCCTGGGAGCTGCCCCAGCGCGCGCTGATCGACCTGGCCGCCGCCCGGATGCCGTACATCGACCAGAGCCAGTCGCTGAACCTCTTCATGGCGGCGCCCACCATCGGCAAGCTGAGCTCGATGTACGCGTACGCGTGGAAGGTCGGTCTGAAGACCACCTACTACCTGCGGTCGCGGCCCGCCACCCGGATCGCCCAGGCCGCCTCGGGCACCGCCCGCGCCGCCGCGCCGGTGCCGGTGGCGTCCCCGACCCTCAGCCCGGAGGAGGAGGCCGCGCTGGCCTGCTCCCTGGAGAACCCCGAGTCCTGCGAGGCCTGCCAGTGAGCACCACCCCCGAAGCCCGTCCCGACCGCGAGAAGATGCTGCTCGACCCCGGCTTCGAGCTGACCCTGCGGCCGATGCGGTACCCGTCGTTCTACGACCGCTACCGGGACGCGATCAAGAACACCTGGACCGTCGAGGAGGTGGACCTGCACTCCGACGTCGCCGACCTCGCCAAGCTGAGCGACGGCGAGCGGCACATGATCGGCCGGCTGGTCGCCTTCTTCGCCACCGGTGACTCGATCGTCTCCAACAACGTGGTGCTGAGCCTCTACAAGCACATCAACTCCCCCGAGGCCCGGCTCTACCTGTCCCGGCAGCTGTTCGAGGAGGCCGTGCACGTCCAGTTCTACCTGACGCTGCTCGACACCTACCTGCCCGATCCCGAGGACCGCAACGCGGCCTTCGCCGCGGTGGAGAACATCCCCTCCATCCACCAGAAGGCCCAGTTCTGCTTCAAGTACATGAACGCGGTCGACCACATCGACTCGTTGCGGAGCAAGGACGACCGCCGCGCGTTCCTCCTCAACCTGATCTGCTTCGCGGCCTGCGTCGAGGGCCTGTTCTTCTACGGCGCCTTCGCGTACGTGTACTGGTTCCGCAGCCGCGGCCTGCTGCACGGCCTCGCCACCGGCACCAACTGGGTGTTCCGGGACGAGTCCATGCACATGGACTTCGCGATGTCGGTGGTGGACACCGTCCGCGAGGAGGAGCCCGACCTCTTCGACGAGAAGATGGCCCAGCAGGTCACCGAGATGCTGGAGGAGGCCGTAGAGGCCGAGCTCCAGTTCGCCCGTGACCTCTGCGGCGAGGGCCTGCCGGGCATGAACACCGAGTCCATGCGCGAGTACCTGCAGGCGGTGGCCGACCAGCGGCTCGCCCGCCTCGGCCTGCCGATCCGCTACGGCTCCACCAACCCCTTCGGGTTCATGGAGCTGCAGAACGTCCAGGAGCTGACCAACTTCTTCGAGCGCCGGGTCTCCGCGTACCAGGTCGCCGTCGAGGGCTCGGTCTCCTTCGACGACGACTTCTAGGCCCGCCCGGCCCCGCTCCGCCGGGGCCCGGCCAACAGCCGCCGCCCCGCCCGGTGTTCGCACCGGGCGGGGCGGCGTCGTTCGCTCGTCCGAATGAAACCGCCGGGCCCCACCGGAACGGCACGCATACGGACGGTGCCGTCCCCCGCTACGGTCCGGCCACAGCCGAACGAAAGGGGCCCACCGTGCCGACCGGAATCCTCGACTACCGGAGCGACGCCATCGTCCAGCTCATGAGCATGGCGGAGGAGGACTGGACGGAGCAGGAACTCAAGGACGCGCTCCAGCGGGCGATCATGCTGGAGCTGTCCACGATCCCGCCCTACGCCACCGCGCTCTGGTCGATCACCGACCCCGACAACTCCAAGCCGGTGCGCCACACCATCCGCGAGATCGTCTTCGACGAGATGTCGCACTTCGGCCTGGTCTGCAACATGCTCACCAGCATCGGCGGCACGGTCGTCCTCACCGACCCGCTCACCGTCCCGAAGTACCCGGGTGAGCTCCCCGGCGGCGTCAACCCCGGCCTGGAGGTCTACCTGAGCGGGCTGACCCGCGAGTCGGCGGGCCTGTTCGCCGACATCGAGAAGCCCGAGCACCCGCTCGCCTTCGCCGCCGACGGCAACACCATCGGCGCCTTCTACCAGCGGATCGCGAACGTCTTCCCCACCTTCGCCCACCTGCTCACCGGGCAGCGGCAGGTGAGCTTCCCGCTCGGGTCGAGCCACGGCGCCGGCAACGACATCGTCCCGATGAACACCATCGACGACGTGCTGGCCGCCATCCACGTCATCCAGTCGCAGGGCGAGGGCACGGACGCCTCGCCGGAGAACCCCTTCCCCGGTGCCCCGGGCGAACTCGCCCACTACTACGCCTTCAAGGAGATCGCCGAAGGCCGCGAGCTCGTCCTCGACGAGGGGACGAAGAAGTACGGGTTCACCGGCCCGGAGGTCCCGCTGCCGGACACCTCCCCGGTCGCCCGGGTCCCCCTGGGCGGCTGGGCCAACAGCCCCGGCAACGAGCCCGACCAGCCCACCGCCACCCTCCTGGCGACCTTCAACCAGCACTACAGCGACATGCTGTACGCCCTCGAAGGCGCCTGGGGCGACGCCGGCCCCGACTCGATCGGCCCGGCGATCGGGCAGATGGGCCAGATGCGCCGGACCGCCCAGCAGATCAACGGCGTCAAGCTGCCCGCCGCCCCCCGCTTCACCTACGGCCCGGAGTGGCTGTTCGTGCCGCGGTAGGCACCCGTGCGGAAGGGCCGGTGCGCGTGCACCGGCCCTTCCGTGACACGTCAGCCGTTCGACACCGTCGCGTACCGCGGCGTGCCCTCGGCCATCTGCCGCAGCGCGTCCTTGCGGTCCCGCTTCGACAGCTTGTCGATGTAGAGGAACCCGTACAGGTGGTCGGTCTCGTGCTGCAGGCAGCGGGCGAAGAAGCCGGTGCCCTCGACCCGGATCGGGTTGCCGTCCTTGTCCTGGCCGGTCACCGCGGCGTAGTCCGGCCGGGGCAGCTCGGCGTACGCGGTCGGCACCGACAGGCAGCCCTCGTTGCCGTCGTCCAGCACCCGCTTGCTGCCGGCCGGCAGCTCCTCCAGGACGGGGTTGATGACGTGGCCGATGTGGCGCACCCCCTCGTCGTCCGGGCAGTCGTAGACGAACACCTTGAGGTCCACGCCGATCTGGTTGGCCGCCAGGCCCACGCCCTCGGCCGCGTACATCGACTGGAACATGTCGTCGATCAGCCCCGACAGCTCGCCGTCGAAGGCCGTGACGGTCTTGACCTCCCGGTGCAGCACCGGGTTGCCGTAGACGGTGATCGGACGCGCGGTGCCCTTCGAGAGGTCCGGCTCCTCGCCGACCACCTTCACCGGCTGGGCCTCACCCTGCGCGGGCTCGTGGTCGTGGTCGTGCTGGTGGTCGTGCTGCTCCGCCATCGCTGTGTGTCTTCCGCTTCCCTGGATCGTCTGGCCGTACCGACCAAGGGTAAGCGGACCGCTCAGCAGACCTCTTCGAGATCCCGGTACGCGCGGGTACCGGGGGCCGCCGCCACCCAGCGGTCCAGCAGCGTACGCACCAGCGGCGCCGGAGCCGCGATCCCGCACTCCCGCTCCACCAGCCAGGACATCCCGCCGGCGCCCTGGCTCAGATGGCTCAGGTGCCCCGGGTGGGCCGCGTCCCCGTCGTCGTGCGGGTCGTGGTGCGCGGTGTGCCCGTCGTCGGAGGCCATCCGGCTCTCCGAACACGCCCGGCAGAGCAGCCGCACCGACGACGTCCAGTCCTCCGCCGCGTACCCCGCGTCCGCGACCAGCCGCTCCAGGGCGTCCCGGTCCGCCGCGGTGGCGGCCTGCAGCAGCACCACGTAGGTCGGCACCGGGGAGGGCGCCCACAGCTCGATCTCGTCGAACACCGGGTACGCCACCCCGTCGGTCACCCGTTCGCCGTGCGGGGCGCCGTCGTGCAGCACCACCTCGCCCCAGCGGCGGCCCGACGAGGGCAGCGGGATGGACAGCACCTCGATGCGCGCCGGGTCCAGCCGGCGCCCCCAGACCACCTCGGACTCGCCGTCCGGCGACAGCCGCACCGGCGTCGTCCCCAGGTCCAGGCTGACCGGGCCGTCCGGGTGGGCCCCGGCCCCGCCCGGCAGCCGCAGCCCGTACGCCTGCCAGGCCCGCCGCGCCAGCGGCCAGTCCTGCAGCGCCGTCGCCGTGATCCCCAGGTTCCACCAGTCGGGGGCGCCCTGCTCGCGGTCCAGCAGTGCCACCGCCCGCAGCCCGGCCGCCCGCGCCTGCTCCCAGTCCCGCCGGAACTTGTGCAGCAGCGCGAGGTTGAACCAGGAGTCCGACAGCCACGGCTCCAGATCGGCCGCCATCACCAGCAGGGCGCCCGCGTCCTCGTAGCGGCCGTCGCCGATCAGCGTGAAAGCCCGATCGGTCGTCTGCCGCCAGGTGGCGGACGGCCGGTGCCGTGCCCGGTGGAAGATCCTCACGTTCGTCCCTGCCGTCGTCGTCCGCTCAAGTCCCGTGTCCGCTCCCGCTGCCACGGGCCCGGTGCCCCGGGTCGGTGTTCCACGCTACGACCGCATCCAACCACGCCCGCCGTCGCCCGCGCTCCCCGCAGCCGGGGTTCCGGCCGCTCCCGGCCCCACCCCTACCCAGCCTGCCCGCCCCGACGCCCCGCCTCAACCCCAACCCCTGAACAGCGCCCGCCGCCCCCACCCGCCGCGCGCCCCTCCCCTACCCCCGCACCCTCACCAGCGCGTCCACGACCCGTCCGTCGTAGATCCGGCCCCGCCCCAGCCGCAGCACCTCCAGCACCTCCAGCCGCCCCACCACCTCCTCCACCCCGCGCCCGCGCGCCGCCGTCAGCAGGTCGTCGTGCGCGTTCGCCACCCGGATGATCCGGGCCGCCAGCGGCACCGCCCGCTCGTCCGGGTCGGGCCGCCCGGGCCAGGGATCGGCCAGCCGGGCGACCTGCTCGGCGACCTGCCGCGGCACCCCCGTCCGCCGGATCACCTCGCTGCCCAGCCGGGCGATCCGCTGCTGCTCCTCCTCCGGGAGCAGCGCCGTCGCCCCGTCCGGCACCGGCTCGACCAGCGACAGCTGCCCGATGTCGTGCATCAGCGCCGCGTACTCCAGCAGGGCGAGCTCGCGGGTGCTCAGCCCCAGCTCGCGGCCGACCGCGCACGCCGTGTCGGCGACCCGGCGGGCGTGGCCGTACGGGGTGTAGCCGGCCACCTCGGTGGCCTTGGCCAGGCTGGCGATGGTCTGCCCGGTGGTGGCCCGGACGGCGGCGGCCCGCCGGAACGACACCTGCGCCAGCAGCAGGGGCGCGCAGAACAGCGGGAGCGCCCAGAGCCCGACCTCGCCCGCCGCCAGGCTGACCAGCATCCCGGTGGCGGCGATCGCCGAGCCGATCCCGAACAGCGACCGCAGCTCGTCCTCCAGCGCCGCCGGGAACCGCAGCCCGCTCCGGGCCCGCCGCAGCACCGCCGCCAGGGTGGCGTCGCAGAGCGCGGCCAGCGCCGCCACCACCGTGAGGAACACCCCGTAGGCGGGGCCGTCCGCCGAGAACCGGTCGACCACTCCGCTGTTGTAGAGCGGCTGGAAGATCGCGGCCGCGAACCCGGCCCCGAGCAGCCGCCGGGCGGCGCCGTCGAGCCGGGCCCGGTCCCGCCACGGCGCTCGCCGCGGCCGCCGGGCCCCGCGGGGCAGCGCCACCGCAGGGAGCAGCGCCAGCAGCAGCCCCGCGCCGGTCACCGCGACCGCCTGGAGCACGCCGTGCGCGGTGGGCAGCCCGCGCAGCGGCCCCAGCAGGGCGTACGCCAGCGCACCGGCGGCACCGATCGGTGCCTGCTCGCGATCGCCCGGAAGAGTGATCCGGACGCACTCGCCGAGCGCGATCAGCACGGTGAACGCCAGCGCCACCCCGGGCTCGGCCATCCCGCGCACCGCCACCGCGCCGAACGAGAACGCCAGCAGCACGACGGCCGCGGCGTGCACCGCGGCCACCCCGCCGGCCGGCGGGCGGGCGCTCACGACGGTCCGGCCGTCGGCACGGTGCCGCCCTGGGCGGGCACCCGGCCCGGGCCCGGCCGCACCGGTTCGGGCACGCCCAGCGGGATGTCGGGCACCGCCCGGATGCAGTCGTCGTCGGGGGGCAGCACCGGCTGCCAGTCGTGCACGGCGAGCGCGTCGACCAGCGCCCGCACCATCACCGGGTCGAACTGGCTGCCCGAGCAACGCTCCAGCTCGGCCACCGCCTCGGTGACCGGCCGGCCGCGCCGGTAGGACCGGGTGGAGGTCATCGAGTCGAAGGCGTCGGCGACCGAGATGATCCGGGCGAACTCGGGGATCTGCTCGCCCGCCAGCCCGCTCGGGTAGCCCCGGCCGTCCATCCGCTCGTGGTGGTGCAGGATCCCGGCGTGCGCCTCGCCGAGGAAGACGATGCCGCGCACCAGCTCGTAGCCGTGCACCGGGTGCACCTCGACGGCCCGCCGCTCGGCCTCGTCGAGGGGACCGTTCCTGCGCAGCAGCTCGGTGGCCACGCCGAGCTTGCCGACGTCGTGCAGGATGCCCGCGAACCGGAGGGTACGCAGCCGCTCGGCCTCCATGCCCAGCTGACCGGCGATCAGCACCGCGGCCTTGCCGACGCGTTCGCTGTGCCCCCGGGTGTAGGAGTCCTTGATCTCCACGGCCTGCACCAGCGCCTGGACGGTGGCCTGGTGGGCGTCCCGCTCGCGGTGGCCCTGGGCGAACACCCAGGCCGAGATGGAGAGCGGCAGCAGGGCCAGCAGCGCCGCGAAGGCCCCGTACGGGCCCTGCCAGAGCACCGCGACCATCAGCCCGCCGGCCGCGTGCACCAGCACCGGCAGCCCGAACGCGGCGACCGGGCCGAGCAGCAGAACACTCGCCCGCCGGCCCTCGGCCAGCACCAGCATGCCGCCCACCAGCACCCCGTTGGCCAGGCAGAACGCGGCCAGCGCGGCGGCCCCGGGGAGCAGCGCGGCCGGGAAGCGGGAGCCGAGCAGTAGCTGCGGTCCGGCGAGCAGGTGGAAGACCGCCGAGGCGGCGAAGGCGGAGAGGGCGAGCTGGGCGCCGTTCCACACCTGGCGCCGACGGCAGTCCGGCTCGGTGTCGCCGAACAGTGCGATAGGCACCGCGACCAGGGCGGCGGCGGCCGGGGCGAGCATCAGCACCCCGGCGAACAGCACCGGGAAGAAGGCGTTGGCCAGGGGCCGGGCCGGTGGCCGGGAGGGCAGCGGCGGCCGGCCCAGCAGGGCCCGGAGCAGCCGTCGGCAGGGGGTGGGCTGGCCCTGCGCCAGCGATTCCCAGCAGCCGTGCAGAAAGGCCAGCAGGCCGACCTTGGGCCAGTCCACCGGAGCGCCGAGCCAGCGTGGCACGGCGGCCGGGACGGGCCCCGGCAGCAGGGGCAGCAGGCAGCAGAGCGCCGCCACCGGGACGGCCACGAGGTAGCACACCGCGCCCGTCGGCAGGTCCGTTCCTCCACTGTCGGTAGCGATCTCGACCTCCCCGCCGTCCTGGCCCGCTCCGCGCTCGGCGCACCGGGCTACCGGCGGTGAGCGTCCGTCAGGAGGATAGGCCGCCGTTCCGGCGTCGGGGCGCATGATCGCGGAATGCCGCAGTTGGCGCACCACCAACTCACTCGAACGAGTGAGGGCGCCCGCAAGCAGAGACGGAGCGACCCCCGGAGCGCACGCTCCGGGGGTCACCTGGTCCTCGGGTGGACGGCCCGCCGTGGGACGGCGGCGCACTCACTCCGCCGGAGCGCCCGCCTCGACCGGCGTACCGGGCCTGGCCGCCGCCTCGGCGGAGGCCTTCGCGGGCGGCCGGCCCTGCTCGTTGTCGCCGTGCGCCTCGGCCGCGGCGTCCACGGCGACCACCACCGCCTCGCCGGAGCGCTGCCCGGCCCGGATCGAGTCGATCCTGGCCAGCACCTTGCCCCGCAGGTCGGCCGGGGTGTCGTCGCAGCCGCAGCACCGCTTGATCAGCGCCTTGATGGCCTGCTCCAGGCCGTACTTCTCCAGGCAGGGCGAGCACTCCTCGAAGTGCACCCGCAACTTGTCGTAGTCGCCCTCGGCCATCTCGTTGTCGAGGAATTCGTAGAGGTGGTCGAGGACCTCGCCACACTCGGTGTCGTGCGGATCGCCGCAGCTCATGAGCCCGAGCCCTTCGCTTCCTGCCCTGCCCCGCTGCCGGCCGGGACCAGCCCGCGCTCACGGGCGTAGTCCTCCAGCATGCCGCGCAGCTGACGGCGGCCGCGGTGCAGCCGGGACATCACCGTACCGATGGGAGTACCCATGATGTCCGCGATCTCCTTGTACGCAAAGCCCTCGACGTCCGCGAGATAGACGGCGATGCGGAACTCCTCCGGGATGGCCTGGAGGGCGTCCTTCACATCGCTGTCCGGGAGGTGGTCGAGCGCCTGGGTCTCGGCCGAGCGCAGACCCGTCGACATGTGCGACTCGGCCCGGGCCAGCTGCCAGTCCTCGATCTCCTCGGCGGCGGTCCGCTGGGGCTCCCGCTGCTTCTTGCGGTACGAGTTGATGAACGTGTTGGTGAGGATGCGGTACAGCCAGGCCTTGAGGTTGGTGCCCTCGCGGAACTGGTGGAACGACGCGTACGCCTTCGCGAACGCCTCCTGGAGGAGGTCCTCCGCATCGGCCGGATTGCGGGTCATCCGCAGCGCGGCGGAGTACATCGGATCCAGGTAGCCCAGGGCGTCGCGCTCGAAGCGCTCCCGCCGGGCCGCCTCGCTCTCCGCCGCGGACACCCGGAAGGTGTCCTCACCGATCGCCTCGGCCAGCTCCTCACCGGTGAGCGCCTCGCCCGCGGGCAGGCTCTCCTCCGGGCCCCGGCCCGGCTCGGCCTCGTGCTCGGTCCCGACGACCGGACCCACCTCCTCGGCATGGCCGCCCACAGCGGGCCGCCCCGAAATGGAGGATATCGGGCTGACGGGCTTCTCGCCCGCGGCAATCCACTCCGACCAGGAAGGGGTGAAGGCCGCGGAGGCCTCGCGCTCCTCCGGCCGCTCGGGGCACGCGATCGAACCCATCTGTGCTGCCTTCCGTCCGGGACTCAAGCTGACGAGGGTGTCAACCATGCCGAGGGCGCCCGCATTCCCGGCCCCCGGCAGGTTTTCACCCGCACGGGTGAGCGGTTCGCGACCGTGCGTTCCCGGGCGGCTCAGAGCAGCCCGAGCACCCAGTCGCCGACCGCCCCGGTGATCAGCTCCAGCACCTCGTCCTGCCCGGTGGGCGCCCGCTTCGGCACCTCGAAGCCGTGGCTGCCGTAGGGCACCGGCACCATCCGGTGCCCGGCCGGCAGCGCCGGGAACTCGGCCGGCCCGCCGAACGGATCCGCCACGCTCTGCACCACCAGCGTCGGCAGCCCCGACTCCAGCAGCTCCGCGGCCCGGCTCTTCTCCGGCTTGCCCGGCGGGTGCAGCGGGAACGCCAGCGCCACCACCCCGGCCGCGCCGGTGGCGGCGCCCGTCCGGCAGGCCACCCGGGCCCCGGCGCTGCGCCCGCCGACGACCAGCGGCACCCCCTGCCCGGCGAGGCGCTCGGCGACCGGCGTCCACCCGGTGTCCAGCGTCCTGGGCGCCGGCCCCAGCCGCTTCCCGGCCACCCGCCAGGGCTGCTCGACCAGTGCCACCGTGATCCCGCGCGGCGGCAGCGCCGCGGCCAGCGCCACCAGGTCGCGCGCGCCGATCCCGCCGCCGGCGCCGTGGCCGAGCGCGAGCAGCGCCTTCGGCGCGGCCGCCGGGTGGTAACTGATCCGGGCGTCCCCGGCGGGGGTGGGGACGAGTTCCTGCGTCACGGCGTGGACTCCAGTGCTCGGAGAGCGGTGCCGACGAGGCGCGCCGGCGGGAAGCGGTGCTCAGAATTCAGAAGAGGGTGGTCTCGTGCTCGGCCTCGACCCACGGCCGGGTCAGCTCGGGACCGTTGTTGCGGATGCTGCCGACCGCCGGCGAGACCGGCGTGGCCAGCAGCGCGCCGGGCGACGGCGGGACCAGCAGCGGGCGTATCGCGTCCGGGTCCACCAGGCCCGGGTCCAGCCAGTCGTCGTAGGACTCCCGGTCCAGGAAGAGCGGCATCCGCTCGTGGATCGGGGCCAGCAGCTCCTCCGCCTCGGTGGTGACGACGGTGAAGGTCACCAGCCAGGCCTCCGGGTGGTCCGCGGGCACCGCCCGGTTGCGCCAGAACTCGTACAGCCCGGCCAGCGCCAGCGGGCCGCCGTCGGCCCGGGAGACGAAGAACGGCTTCTTCCGGGGCTTGCCGCGCTCGCCCGGCAGGGTCTGCCACTCGTAGTAGCCGTCGACCGGCAGGATGCACCGCCGGGAGGCGAGGGCCTGCCGGTACGAGGGCTTCTCGTGCACCGTGTCCGAGCGGGCGTTGATCATCTTCACCGCGGTCTCGGGCGACTTCGCCCACTGCGGCACCAGGCCCCAGCGCAGCACCCGCAACTGCCGGACCGGGGCCGGCTCACCCCTGCGCTGCCGTTCCAGCACCACGAAGGCGCGCTCGGTCGGCGCGACGTTCCAACTGGGTGCCAGCGTCTCGACCGGGTCCCACTGCTGGACGCCGAAGAGCTCGACGAGGTCCTCGGGCCGGAGGCTGGAGGCGAAGCGACCGCACATGCCGTCAGCTTGCCACGACCGCCGCTCTCAGCACTTCCTCATCCCGAAGTGCGAACCGCGGCCTCCCGCCCGGCCGTCCCCGCATGGGAGGCTGCCACCCGGGCCGGCCGACCGCGGCCGCCCCGGACCGGGCCGGACGAGAACGGGAGCGGGCATGGACGCACAGAGCATCGGCGAGGTGTGGGACCGCGTCACCGGCACCCAGCCCGCCCCGCCGGGCTGGCTCACCCTGGCCACCGGCGCCGCCGCCCTGCTCCTGGTGGCGGCCCGCCCGCTCTGGCGGTTCGCCCGCAACGCGATCACCATCGCCCACGAGGGCGGACACGGCCTGGCCGCCCTGGCCACCCGCCGCAAGCTCGCGGGCATCCGGCTGCACTCGGACACCTCCGGCCTCACCCTCTCCTACGGCCGCCCCACCGGGCCGGGCATGGTGCTCACCGCCGCCGCCGGCTACTGCGCCCCCGCCCTGCTCGGCCTCGGCTGCGCCGCACTGCTCGCGGCCGACCGGATCACCCTGCTGCTCTGGCTCGCGATAGCCCTGCTGCTGGCCCTGCTGGTCCGGATCCGCAACGCCTTCGGCTTCCTCACCGTGCTGCTCGCCGGCGCCGCCTTCTTCCTGGTCTCCTGGTTCGGCAGCACCGACGTCCAGGCCGGCTTCGCCTGCCTCGGCAGCTGGTTCCTGCTGCTCGGCGCCGTCCGCCCGGTCCTGGAGCTGCAGCACCAGCGCCGGCGCGGCCAGGGCGGGGACTCCGACGCCGACCAGCTCGCCCGGCTCACCGGCGTTCCCGGGCTCGCCTGGGTGTTCCTCTTCCTGGTCACCGCGCTGGCCTGCCTGGGTCTCGGCGCGAGCTGGCTGCTGTCCCCGCTGTGAGCCGCGGGGCCGACGGTGCCCCGCCGGCCGGCCCGTCCCGCCATCCGGCCGCGGAGCGGACAGTTCCCGTACGGCCCCTAAACTTGCCCCATGACCGAGACCCTGTGGCCCGCCCCCGTCGCGACCACCCCCGTTGACGCCACCGTCACCATCCCCGGCTCCAAGTCGGTCACCAACCGGGCTCTGGTGCTGGCCGCCCTCTCCACCGAACCCGGCTGGGTGCGGCGCCCGCTGCGCAGCCGCGACTCCCAGC
This sequence comes from Kitasatospora sp. NPDC005748, assembly GCF_040630735.1. Classification (NCBI taxonomy): domain Bacteria; kingdom Bacillati; phylum Actinomycetota; class Actinomycetes; order Kitasatosporales; family Streptomycetaceae; genus Kitasatospora; species Kitasatospora sp. NPDC005748. The sequence goes on along the minus strand of NZ_JBEXYD010000007.1, from coordinate 106,048 downwards.
TGATGGCCGACGGCCTGCGGGCGCTCGGGGTCGGCATCGAGGAGCAGGTCAACAACGACTCCGGCGGCCTCGGCGGCGGGGAGGCCTGGCGGGTCATCCCGGCCCCCGCACTGCGCGGCCCGGCCTCCGTGGACGTCGGCAACGCGGGCACGGTCATGCGCTTCCTCCCCCCGCTCGCCGTCCTCGCGGACGGCCCGGTGCACTTCGACGGCGACCCGCGCAGCTACGAGCGCCCCCAGCACGGCGTGATCAACGCCCTGCGCGCGCTCGGCGCCCGGATCGACGACGGCGGCCGCGGCGCCTTCCCGCTCACCGTGCACGGCACCGGCGCGCTGGACGGCGGCGTGGTGGAGCTGGACGCCTCCTCCTCCTCGCAGTTCGTCTCCGCCCTGCTGCTCTCCGGCGCCCGTTACAACCAGGGCGTCGAGGTCCGCCACGTCGGCGGGCCGGTCCCCTCGCTGCCGCACATCCGGATGACGGTCGAGATGCTGCGGCTGGCCGGCGCCCAGGTGGACGCCCCGGAGGACGGCGGCGAGAAGGACGTCTGGCGGGTCACCCCCGGCGCCCTGCTCGGCCGCGACATGGTGGTCGAGCCGGACCTCTCCAACGCGGCGCCGTTCTTCGCCGCCGCCCTGGTCACCGGCGGTCGGGTGACCGTCCGCGACTGGCCGAAGCACACCACCCAGCCCGGCGACCAGCTGCGCGACATCTACACCCGGATGGGCGGCGTCTGCGAGTTCACCGACGAGGGCCTGCAGTTCACCGGCACCGGCCGGATCCACGGCATCGAGGCGGACCTGCACGACGTCGGCGAGCTCACCCCGGTGATCGCCGCCGTCGCCGCGCTCGCCGACTCCGAGTCCCACCTGTACGGCATCGCGCACCTGCGGATGCACGAGACGGACCGGCTGGCCGCGCTGGCCAAGGAGATCAACGACCTCGGCGGCGACGTCACCGAGACCGAGGACGGCCTGCGGATCCGCCCGCGCGCGCTGCGCGGCGGCGTGTTCCACACCTACGAGGACCACCGCCTGGCCACCGCGGCCGCGGTGATCGGGCTGGCCGTCGAGGGGGTCCAGGTGGAGAACGTGGCCACCACCGCCAAGACCTTGCCGGACTTCCCGAGGATGTGGGACGAGTTGCTCGGCGGAGCAGTGGTGGGCGGCTGAGCGGGAGACTGGGCACATGCGCCGCTACGGCAAGGACGCCGACGAGGACGACATCCGCAACCGCCCCGCCCGCCGGGGCTCCCGGCCGCGGACCCGGATCCGGCCCAAGCACGACGACGCGGCCGAGGCGATGGTGCTCACCGTCGACCGCGGCCGGCTGACCTGCCTGCTGGACGTCGGAACGAAGCAGGAGCGCGAGATCGTCGCCATGAAGGCCCGTGAGCTGGGCCGCAAGGGCGTCGTCGTCGGCGACATCGTCAACATCGTCGGCGACCTCTCGGGGGACGCCGACACCCTGGCCCGGATCGTCCGGGTCGAGGAGCGCACCTCGGTGCTGCGCCGGACCGCGGACGACGACGACCCGTTCGAGCGGATCGTCGTCGCCAACGCCCAGCAGTTGGCCATCGTCACCGCGCTGGCCGACCCGGAGCCCCGGCCCCGGCTGATCGACCGCTGCCTGGTGGCCGCGTACGACGCCGGCATGGAGCCGCTGCTGGTGCTCACCAAGTCCGACCTGGCCCCGGCCGAGCCGCTGCTGGAGTCCTACGCCCCGCTCGGCATCAACTACGTGGTGACCCGGCGGGACGAGCTGGCCACCGAGGGCGCCGAGGCGGTCCGGGCGCACCTGCGCGGCCGCTCGACGGTGTTCATCGGCCACTCCGGCGTCGGCAAGACCACCCTGGTCAACGCCCTGGTGCCGCTCCACCAGCGGACCACCGGGGTGGTCAACGCGGTGACCGGTCGCGGCCGGCACACCACCGTGTCGGCGCTGGCGCTGCGGCTGCCGCCGCCCCCGGGCGCCAAGCCGGGCTCGAAGAAGGCGCTCGACCCGGGCTGGGTGATCGACACCCCGGGGTTCCGCTCCTTCGGCCTCTCGCACATCGACCCGTCCCGGGTCATCCACGCCTTCCCCGACCTGGAGCCCGGCACCGTCGACTGCCCGCGCGCGTGCAGCCACGACGAACCGGACTGCGCGCTGGACGCCTGGGTCGCGGACGGCCACGCGGAGCAGGCCCGGCTGTACTCGTTGCGCCGTCTGCTGGCGAGCAAGGAGACCCGCGAGGGCGACTGACGGCGCGGCCCCGGCCGTTTTCGCCGCGTTCGAGGTGTCGGAGCGGGCCAGCCTGGTGATCATAGGAAAGTCGGGCCGGATCACGGCCCGGCCCGTCGATCGACAGGGAGAGCACGCGATGGCATGGGCCCTGGTGATCCTGGCCGGCCTCCTGGAGACCGGCTTCGCGATCAACCTCAAGCTCAGCGAAGGCTTCACCAAGCTCTGGCCCACCATCAGCTTCTGCGTCTTCGCCCTCAGCAGCTTCGGCCTGCTCACCCTCTCCCTGAAGAGCCTGCCGGTCGGTCCGGCGTACGCGGTCTGGACCGGCATCGGCGCGGCCGGCACCGCGATCTACGGCATGCTCTTCCTGGACGAGACCACCTCGGTGCTCAAGCTGGTCTCGATCTCCCTGGTCATCGCCGGGGTGATCGGCCTCCAACTCAGCGGCACGGCGCACTGAGCTTTCGCCCGCTCGCCTCCGGGGCAGTATCTTCGCCCGCTCGCCTCCGGGGCGCTCGATCCGGTGCCGACGGTCGGCGCTCCAACGCCCTCGTACCTCGGTCGTCCTCGCTTCTCCCTTTCGGCACCGGCGCGCCCCTTCGGCTCGGGGCGGGTCGGGTGGGTGGCGGGGGCTACCGAAGGCCGGCGCCGGTGGGCCACCCGGCTCGGGCCGCGGGGCGGGATCGGTGGGTGGCGAGGGCCACGGGAGGGCGGCACCGGCGCGCCCCTTCGGCTCGGGGCGGGATCGGTGGGTGGCGAGGGCCACGGGAGGGCGGCACCGGCGCGCCCCTTCGGCTCGGGGCGGGACCGGTGGTAGCGGGGGCCACGGGAGGGCGGCACCGGTGGGCCACTCGGCTCGGGGCGGGACCGGTGGCTGCTGCCGTCCGCTCCGCGAGCCCGACTGGGCCGATCCGGGTGGGCTCGCTAGGGTTTCGACCATGGCCGATTACCACGACGATCTCCGACTCGCCCACGTCCTCGCCGACTCGGCCGACTCGGTCACCCTGGAGCGCTTCCGCGCCCTCGACCTGAAGGTCGAGACCAAGCCCGACCTCACTCCGGTCAGCGACGCCGACAAGGCCGCCGAGGAGCTGGTGCGCAGCGTGCTCCAGCGCGCCCGCCCGCGCGACGCGGTGCTCGGCGAGGAGTTCGGCCTGCAGGGCACCGGTCCCCGCCGCTGGGTGATCGACCCGATCGACGGCACCAAGAACTACATCCGCGGCGTGCCGGTCTGGGCCACCCTGATCGCGCTGCTGGAGGACGGCCCGGACGGCGTGGAGCGCCCGGTGGTCGGCATCGTCTCCGCCCCCGCGCTGAACCGCCGCTGGTGGGCGGCCAAGGACCTCGGTGCCTTCGCCGGCCGCAGCCTGACCAAGGCCGCCCGGATCCACGTCTCCGGCGTCTCCCGTCTGGAGGACGCCTCGTTCTCCTACTCCTCGCTCTCCGGCTGGGAGGAGCGCGGCCGGCTCGACCCCTTCCTGGACCTCACCCGGGCCTGCTGGCGCACCCGCGCCTACGGGGACTTCTGGTCCTACATGATGGTCGCCGAGGGCGCGGTCGACATCGCCGCCGAACCCGAGCTGTCGCTGTGGGACATGGCCGCGAACGCCGTCATCGTCGAGGAGGCCGGCGGCCGGTTCACCGGTCTGGACGGCGTGCCCGGCCCGGGCGGTGCCGACGCCGTGGCCAGCAACGGCCTGCTGCACGCGGAGGCCCTGCGCCGCCTGAGCGTCTGACCCGGAAGGCACATGGGTGCGGGCCCGGCGACCGGTCATCCGGTCGCCGGGCCCGCGGCTCATCGGGGTACCGCTACCGCTGCTTGCGCAGCTCCCGGACCGCCGTCTCCAGCCGGCGGCCGTAGTCGGCGTCGGCCTGGCGGAAGTTCTCGACCGCCCGCTCGACGATGTCCTCGCGGTCGGCCGAGACCTTGGCGATGAAGCCGGCCAGGTTGGCGATCAGCCGCTGCTTCTCCTCCTCGCCCATCAGCCGGTACAGGTTCCCCGCCTGCACGAAGTCGTCGTCCTCGGCGTGCGAGGGCGCCTCGTGGGTGCCGGTCGCGCCGGTGACCGCCGTCGCGGCCCAGAGCGGGCGGCCGGTCTGCACGGGGCCTCCGAAGCTGTTGGGCTCGTAGTTCTTGCGGCGGCCGTGGCGGCCGTCGTAGAGGTAGCCGTCCCGGCTGTTGGTGCGCGCCTCGGTGGCGTGCGGGCGGTTCACCGGCAGGTGGTCGGCGTTGATGCCGACGCGGTAGCGGTGGGCGTCCGCGTAGGCGAAGAGCCGGCCCTGGAGCATCTTGTCCGGGGACGGGCCGATGCCGGGTACGAAGTGCGACGGCGAGAAGATCGACTGCTCGACCTCGGCGAAGACGTTGTCGGGGTTGCGGTTGAGCTCCAGCTTGCCGAACTCGACCAGCGGGTAGTCGGCGTGCGGCCACACCTTGGTCAGGTCGAAGGGGTTGAAGCGGTAGTGGGCCGCGTCCGCCGCCGGCATGATCTGGACGCTGACCGTCCAGCTCGGGTACTCGCCGCGCTCGATGGACTCGCGCAGGTCGCGCTGGTGGCTGTCCGGGTCCTCGCCCGCGAGCCTGGCCGCCTCCTGCGCCGTCAGGTTCTTGATGCCCTGGTCGGTCTTGAAGTGGTACTTGACCCAGAAGTACTCGCCGGCCTCGTTCTGCCACTGGTAGGTGTGCGAGCCGAAGCCGTCGAGGTGGCGGTAGCTGGCCGGGATGCCGCGGTCGCCGAAGAGCCAGGTCACCTGGTGGGTCGCCTCGGGCGACAGCCCCCAGAAGTCCCAGACGTTGTCCGCCTCCTGCGAGCCGGTGTACGGGTCCCGCTTCTGGGTGTGGATGAAGTCCGGGAACTTGGTGGCGTCCTTGATGAAGAACACCGGGGTGTTGTTGCCGACGAGGTCGTAGTTGCCGTCCTCGGTGTAGAACTTCAGCGCGAAGCCGCGCGGGTCGCGGACGGCGTCGGCGGAGCCGAGGTTGCCGGCCACGGTGGAGAACCGCAGGAAGGTCTCGGTCTCCTTGCCCACCTCGGAGAGGAAGCGGGCCCGGGTGTACGCGGTGACGTCGGCGGTCACCGTGAAGGTGCCGTAGGCCGCCGCGCCGCGGGCGTGCACCACCCGCTCCGGGATCCGCTCCCGGTTGAAGTGCGCCAGCTTCTCGAAGAGTTGCTGGTCCTGGATGAGCGCCGGGCCGCCGACGCCGGCGGTCTCGGTGTTCTGGTTGTCGGCGACGGGGGCACCCGCCTCCGTGGTGAGGGTGGGGCGCAGCTCGTCCTGGGTGCTCATAAGGGGGTGCCTCCGCGTGGTCCGGTCGTGACAACAACTCGATCCTAACTTGGACTTTGTCCAAGTCAATACTGGAACCAAAGTGAGAGCTCACCTATCCTGTACGCATGAGCGACCTGCTGGAACGACTTCGCGGACGTGGGTGGCGGCTGACCTCGCAGCGCCGGGTCGTGGCCGAGGTCCTCGACGGGGACCACGTCCACCTCACGGCCGACGAGGTGCACTCGCGCGCCGTGGAGCGCCTGCCGGAGATCAGCCGCGCGACGGTCTACAACACGCTCGGCGAGCTGGTCTGCCTCGGCGAGGTGCTGGAGGTCGCCACCGACGGCCGGGCCAAGCGGTACGACCCCAACGCGCACCGGCCGCACCAGCACCTGGTCTGCTCGGGCTGCGGCGCCATCCGCGACGTCCACCCGCAGGGCGACCCGCTGGCCGGCCTCCCACAGGGCGAGCGGTTCGGCTTCGTCCTCTCCGGGGCCGAGATCACCTACCGGGGCCTCTGTCCGGACTGCGCGGACCGCGGCTGAGCGAGCGCTACGCGCTCAAATCCGCGTGCAGCGCGCCGAGCAGCCGGCCGGCCCGCTCGGCGACCTCGGCGGGGCCGTAGTCGGCCGCCCGCCGGCACCAGTTCTCCGCCTGCACCGGCTCGCCGCGGCGCAGCGCCAGCAGGGCCAGCCGCAGCGCCGCCCGGCCGTGCCCGGCGTCGGCGGCCCGGGTGTACCAGAGCATCGCCTCGGCCTCGCAGTCCTGCCGGGCCAGCAGCAGTCCCAGGTTGAAGGCCGCGCTGCGGCTGCCCGCCCCGGCCGCCCGCCGGTACCAGCTCTCGGCGATCTCCAGCGCCCCGCGCTCGGCGGCCCGCACGCCCATCCGGACCTGCGCCCGGCGGTGGCCGGCGTCGGCCGCGACCGCGTACCAGTGCTCGGCCTCGTCGTCCGCGTCGCCGCGCCGGTCCAGCACCGAGGCCAGCCGGAACGCGCCCTCGGCCGACCCGCCGGCCGCCGCCTGCCGGTAGCGCTCCAGCGCCCCCGCCAGGTTGCCGCGCTGCTCCTGGGCCACCGCCAGCTGGAGGGCCGCCTCGCCGTGGCCCTCGGCGGCGGCGCGCGCGTACCACTCCTGCGCCTGCCGGTGGTCCCCGCGCCCGGCGTGCAGCACGCCCAGGTTGAAGGCGCCGTCCACGCTGCCGGCCTCGGCGGCCTTGGAGAACCAGGGCTCGGCGCCCGACACGTCGCCGCGCTGGAGCAGCACCACGGCCAGCGCGTTGCACGCCTCGCGGTGCCCGGCGTACGCGGCGCGGCGGTACCACTGCTCGGCCTGCTGGTCGCGGCCGGCCCCGGCGCAGAGCAGTCCGAGGTTGAAGGCGCCGTTCTGGTCGCCGGCGTCCAGTGCGCTGCGGTACCAGCGCTCGGCCTCGGCCGCCTCGCCGCGCGAGGCGTGCAGCGCGCCCAGGGCGTTGGCGGCGTTGCCGTCGCCCGCCTCGGCCGCCTCCTGCCACCACTCGGCGGCGGCGGTGAGGTCCCCGGAGTCGCGCAGCAGGAAGCCCAGCGCGCAGGCCGCCCGCGGCTCGCCGTTCTGCGCCGACTGCCGGTACCAGCGGGCCGCCTCGTCCAGCAGGCCGTGGTCGACCCGGGAGCGCTCCTCCAGCAGCACCCCGAGCCGCAGCGCGGCGCGGGCGTGACTGCGGGCGGCGGCGGTGCGGTACCAGGTCTCGGCGGTCTCCTTGTCCCCCGCGGCCTCGCGCATCCGGGCCAGCCGGTAGGCGGCCTCGCGGTGCCCGGCGTCGGCGGAGACCTTGAACCAGCGCTCGGCGCGCACGTCGCGCCGGTGCTCCATCAGGTCGCCCAACGCGTAGGCGCCGAGCGGGTGCCCGTGGTCGGCGGCGAAGTGCAGCCAGTACTCGGCGGCCTCCTCCTCGCCCTGGTCCCGCAGTTGGAGCCCGAGCGCGTGCGCGGCGGGCGCGCTGCCGGCCACCGCGGCCTGACGCCACCACTGGGCCGCCTCCGAGCGGTGACCCTGCTGGTGCAGCAGCACGCCGAGGTTGTTGGCGGCCGAGCGCAGCCCGGCCGCGGCGGCGCCGCGCAGGTACGGCTCGGCGTCCTCCAGGTCCCCGCGGCGCAGCAGCAGGGTGCCGAGCCGGCCGGCGGCGTCCGCGTCCCCGTCGTCGGCGGCCTGGCGGTGCCGGGCCTCCAGGGCGGCCTGCTCCCGGGCGGCCAGTGCGGTCTCGAAGCTGGCGGAGTCGAATCCGGCCCGCTCGCGCCCCTCCTCGCCGACCTCCTCGTCCTCGGTGGCGGCGCCGTAGGGGCCGATGGCGGCGGTGAACTGGCTGGCGGAGACGTGCACCAGGCTGTCGGGGCCGTAGCCGTCGACCGGCCGGCGGTCCGTCAGTCCGCCGGTGCGCTGGGCGGGCAGGGCGCCGGGCCGGTCCTCGGAGTTCTCGGAGCTATCGGCCCAGCCCTCGGTGTCCGCCTCGGTGGTCGCCGCGGACTTGGCTCCTGGCCCGTTCTTGCCGATCAGCCTCATGCCGACTCCCGCTCCCCCAGAGTGTCGCGGCATCCTCCCCCGGCCCGCGGCCGGACGGACCCGCTGCCGGCCTCCGGCCGAAGGGGTCCCCATGGGGCGCGCTGGAGCCGACGGCCGGTCAACAGCCGCGCAACGTCCCCCATGTGTCCCATCGTCGCATCACCCGCAACCCGCGTACACCTGCCCCGGCCGAATTCGGCGGCGCGGAACCGAAGCCGACGAAATTGCTTCGGCGCTTTGTCGATTTCCCGACACTCGGGTCCCACAAACCCCGATGCCGGCGTCGTTGGCGACGATCGATCCTACCGGAGGGGCCCACACCACCCTCGGCGGGAAACGCGAGAGGCCCGGAGGATGATCCTCCGGGCCTCTCGGCTACTGAGTAGCGGGGACAGGATTTGAACCTGCGACCTCTGGGTTATGAGCCCAGCGAGCTACCGAGCTGCTCCACCCCGCGTCGGTAGTGAAACCATAGCACGGTCGCGGGGTGGAACAGGAATCGGTTCTCCCAGCTCAGGGGCTCGCGCCCGCCGAGGGGCTCGGCGAGGCCCCGGCCGGCGCGGTGGCCGAAGGCGTGGCGGCGGGGGTGCCGCCGGCCTTCTGCTGCGCCGCCTGGGCCGCCTTGATCGCGTCGCCGAGCGCCTTCTGGGCCTGGCCGTAGGCCGCCCAGTCACCGCTCTTGAACGCGTTCTGGCTGTCGTTGTACGCCTTCTCGACGTCCGCCCAGGCCTTCTGCAGCTCCGGGGTGGTGGCCCCGCCGGTGCCCGGGGTGGCCGGCGCCGTCGGGGTGGGCGTCGGGGTGCTCGGGGTCCCCGGGGTGGTCGGCGCGGTCGGCGTGGTCGCCGGGGCGGCACCCGCGAAGACCTTCTTCAGCGCCTCCTCCAGGGTGTTCTCGAACGCCACGTTGTCGTTGCCGTACACCGCGAGCACCTTCTGCAGCGTCGGGTACTTGGCACCGCGCCCGCGCACGTACACCGGCTCGACGTTGAGCAGGCCGCCGCCGACCGGCAGGGTCAGCAGGTTGCCGTACTCCAGCTCGGAGTCACCGCCGCTCTTCAGCAGGGTGATCTGCTGGGCCACTTCCTGGCGGGAGTTGAACTGCGACTGCACCAGGTTGGGCCCGAGGGTCTTGCTGTCCCCCGGCACCTTGAGCAGCCTGATCTTCCCGTAGTCCGGCCCCGGGTCGGCACTGACCGCCATGAAGGCCGCCAGGTTCTCCCGGCCGCTCGGCACGAAGGTGCTGGTCAGCGAGAAGCTGGCGGAGGTGACCGCCGGGTCCGGCATCCGCACCGTCAGGTAGTACGGCGGCTGCGGCTGCTTGGTGTCGCTGGTCGGGTCGACCGGGATCTGCCAGATGTCGCTGCCGTTGAAGAACGAGTTGGCGTCCGTCACGTGGTACTGGCCGAGCAGGTCGCGCTGCACCTTGAACATGTCCTGCGGGTAGCGCAGGTGCGGCATCAGCGTGCCCGGGATGTCGGCCTTGGCCTTGACGGTGTCCGGGAACGCCTTCATCCAGGTCTTGAGCACCGGGTCGTTCTCGTCCCACTGGTAGAGCGTCACCTCACCGGTGTACGCGTCCACGGTGGCCTTGACCGAGTTGCGGATGTAGTTGACCTGGTTGGCGGCGGTCAGCAGCTCGCCGCGCTGGTTGGTCAGCGAGTCCTTGGTGGCCGTGCCCAGCGTCGTCTTGGAGGAGAACGGGTAGCCGTCGGAGGTGGTGTAGCCGTCCAGCACCCAGACCACCCGCCCGGGCCGGCCGTCCGGGCCGGGCTGCACGACCGGGTACGGGTCGGCGTCGATCGACAGCCACGGCGCGACCTTCTCCACCCGCTCCTTGGGCGTCCGGTCGTAGATGACCTTCGCGCCGTCGGTGATCGCCCCCGCGTAGAGGATCTGCGGCTCGGCGAACTTCACCGCGTACGCGGCCCGGGTGATCGGGTTGTCCAGCGAGACACCGCTGCCGCCGGTGTACTGGTACTGCTTGTTCTCACCGGAGTCGGTGGTGTAGTCGATCTCCTGGTTGGCACCGCCGACGATCGAGTACGTGCCGGTCTTCTCGCCGTAGTAGACCCGCTGCTGGTAGTCGCCCAGCGAACCGGTGGCCGGCAGGCCCGACTCGGTGAAGACCGGCTGGCCCTTGTCGTTGACCTGGTTGCCCTTGGCCACCACCGCGCCGTAGCCGTGGGTGTACTTGAAGTGGTCGTTGATCCAGTTGCGCTGCACGCCGTTGAGGTCCAGCTCACGCAGGCCGATCACGGTGTCCTGGGCGGTCTCGCCCTTGCCGTAGCGGTCCACGTCCAGCGTGGACGGGAAGGCGTAGTACGAGCGCTGCTGCTCGATCGACTGGAAGGTCGGCGAGACCACGTTCGGGTCCAGCAGCCGGATGTCCGCGATGGTCTGCGCGTCGGGCTTGAGCGCCTCGGCCGTGGTCGAACCCTGCGGGGTGTACTGGGTGGTCTGGCTGTCCGCGATCCCGTACGCCTGCCGCGTCGCGTCGATGTTCTTCTGGATGTACGGCGTCTCCTTGGCCTGCTCGTTCGGCTTGACCTGGAACTGCTGCACGATCGCCGGGTACACCCCGCCGATCAGCACCGCCGAGAGCACCATCAGCCCGAGGCCGATCAGGGCCGGTGCCCAGGTGCGGCGGATCGGGGTCAGGAAGAACAGCACCGCGCAGATGATCGCGACGAAGAACAGGATGGTCTTGGCCGGCAGGAACGCGTTGGCGTCCACGTAGCGCAGGCCGGTCCAGCCGGTGACGCTCTTGTACGAGCCGGTCTTCACCGCCAGCGCGTACCGGTCCAGCCAGTACGCCACCGCCTTCAGCAGCACGAACACGCCGAGCAGCACCGCGAGGTGGCCCTGCGCGCCGGCACTGGCCCGGCGGCCCGGGCCCTGCAGCCGCAGGCCCCCGTACAGGTAGTGCACCAGCGCCGAGGTCAGCAGCGAGACGATCACCGCGCTGAACGCGAAGCCGAGCAGGAACTCGTAGAACGGCAGCTCGAAGGCGTAGAACGAGACGTCCATGCCGAACTGCTGGTCCTTGACGCCGAAAGACGTCCCGTTGGTCCACAGCAGCCAGGTCCGCCACTGGCCCGAGGCGGCGGCGCCGGCCACCAGGCCGATCACCAGCGAGATCCCGATCAGCGCCCAGCGCTTGAACGGCGCCAGGCCGGCCCGGTAGCGGTCCAGGCTCTGCTGCTCCACCGACATCGCCGACAGCGGCGGCCGGAGCCGGTGCGCCAGCCAGATGTTGGCGCCCACGACCAGCGCCATCAACAGGCCGAAGACGGCGAACAGGCCGACCTTCGTCCAGAGCTGGGTGGTGAACACCGAGGAGTAGTGGACCGACTTGAACCAGAGCCAGTCCGTCCAGAACCCGGCGAACATGACGAACAGCAGGAAGAGCACCGCGAGTACGCCCAGGGTCAGCAGGAGTACCCGCGCCCGCCGGGAGGGCGGGCCTACCCTGCGCCGGAATCCCGGCCCTGAGCGTTCCGGCATCTGGAATACCACGGGGCACCTCAGCTGTGTCGTCTGGAATCGAGCGGTCGTCAGTGCAACTTAACCAGGCTTTAGCCGAGTTCCCACCGTTAGCAGACGGTTACTCCGGCGTTCCCCGGCCGCAGCCGTCCGGCCGTCCGGCCACCGGACGCGCCACCGGGCTCCGCCGCGGTCCGGGCAACCCCCGGGCGGCCCGCGGCCCCGCCAGTAGGCGCCGCGCCCGCCCCCGCCGGACCTGTGGCACCGCCCGGACCGCCCGGCGTGTGAGGATTGAGGCATGTCCGATGTCTCCAATTCCCCCGACGACGTCTCCAAGCTCCCGGCCGCGACCCCGCTGACCCGGGCCGCGCTGGAGATCGACGAGTACGCCGCCACCCTCGGCTGGGACCTCCCGGCCCGGCTGTTCGCCCTGGTGGACAGCGCGGCCCTGCTCAAGGCCGATCCCGGGATCGCCAAGAAGCTCGGCCTCTCCGACAGCCCGGAGGCCGGCCTCACCCCGATCGAGCAGGACGAACTGCCCGAAGGCATGGAGCTGGACAAGTTCCTGGGCACCATCGCCTGGCCCGACGCGGTGGTCGGCTGCGCCCTGGTGGTCGAGCGGCTGATGCTGCCGCCGGGCGCCGAGCAGTCCCGCCCGCGCAACGCCAGCGACGCCCAGCTCGCCGACTGGGTGGCCAACCACCCCAACCGCGAGGAAGTGCGGATCACCGCCGCCGTGCTGCGCGACGGCAAGCGGGAGATCGCCCTGCGGCTGCGCTCCAAGGACGTCGCCCGCGAGGTGCTGACCGGCCCCGACCTCGTCCCCGGCCTGACCGCGGCGCTGCTCGCCACCTTCTCCTAGGCCACGACCGGTACGCCGCGGGCCCCGGACGGGATCGTCCGGGGCCCGCGGCGTCCGGCCGGTCAGCCGGTGGCGCAGGAGGGCAGCGCGGCGGTCTGCCCGCTGCGCACCTGCTCCAGCGACTTCAGCGCGCCGTCCAGCGTCTCGGTCCTGATCAGGGTCAGTCCGGACGGGGTGTTCTTGCCGGCCTCGGCGCAGTTGGCGGCCGGGGTGAAGAAGTACTGGGCGCCGGCGTCCCGGGCCGCGATCAGCTTCATCGATATCCCGCCGATCGGCCCGACGCCGCCGGCGTCGTCGATGGTGCCCGTCCCCGCGACGAACTTGCCGCCGGTGAGGTCCTCCGGCGTCAGCTTGTCGATGATGCCCAGCGAGAACATCAGGCCCGCGCTCGGCCCGCCGACGTCCTGGAGGCCGATGTCGATCTGGAACGGGTAGGTGTGCCGCACGCCGGGCCGGATGCCGACCATGGCGGCGCCGGTGTCGGGGGACTTCACGGTCGGGACGGCGATGTCGGTCCGGGCCGCCGCCGGGTCCGCCTTGCTCGCGTCCTTGACCATCGGCACCACGGTGAAGACGGCCGTCTCGCCGGGCTGGTGCTTGGTGACGGCCTTCGCCACGCTGTCCGCGTCGGTGACCGGGGCGCCGTCGACCGCGATGATCCGGTCTCCGGCGTGCAGCTTGCCCTCGGCCGGGGCCCCGGCCGTGACCGACTGGACGATCAGCTCGTTACCGACCGGGATGCCGAGCTGGGTCAGCGCCGCCGTCCGCGCGTGGTCCTCGGAGAGCGCGAACTCCTCGGCGTTCTGCCGCTTGGCGTCGGCGTCCGTCTGGCCCTTCGGGTAGACGTTGTCGTGCGGTACCACCAGCACGTCGTCCCGGAGCCACCCGACCACCGCGTTGACCAGGCTGGGCTCGTACTTGGCACCGGTGACCTGGACGGTGGTCATGTTGAGGTGGCCGCTCACCGGGTAGGACTCGTGGCCGGTGACGGTGATCACCGGCGTGCCCGTCTTCTCCTGCACCCCGAGCGTGTTGTACGTCGGCCCCGGGCTCATCTCCGTGTACGGCACCTTCATCATCACCGACGCGCAGAGCAGCGCTATGAGCAGCAGGGTGGCGGCGAGCATCGTCGCAGAGCGGCGTGGCATGCCTCGACAGTACGGGACGCGCCCGACGCCACGCCCGCCGGGCTACCGGCCGGGGTCCTCGCCCGGGCCGGGGGCGGCGGTGGTGCGTTCCATGGCGGCCATGAAGCGCCGGTGCTCGGCGAGGGAGGCGGGGTCACCGGTGGCTCTGGGGGACCGCTGGGCCCAGCCCGCCCACACGGCGGCGAACAGTGCGGCGATGACAGGAATGATCAACCAGGCGAGCGCAGCCATATCAGTACTCCCAGCTCGTCGTGTCTATGAGCAGACTAACCACCCCGCCGGAGAACGCGGGTGGCGCCGTCCGGGTTACGGCACGGCCGATCGGCTCACTGCCAGGGAGTATCCGGGGCGCCGGCCCGGACCCGTTCGGGTGAAGGCCCGGCGCGCCTGCGCGTCGGCGGTGTCCGGGTGGGTCAGCAGCCGCCGGCGCCGACCCACTCCTCCTCGCCGTCGGAGAACACCTGGTGCTTCCAGATCGGCACCTCGTGCTTGAGGTCGTCGATCAGCCGGCGGGCGGCGGCGAACGCCTCGCCCCGGTGGGCGCAGGAGACGGCGACGATCACGGCCTTGTCGGTGATCTCCAGCCGGCCGATCCGGTGCACCGCGGCGAGCGCCCGGACCGGGAACTCCGCGACGACCTTCTCGGCGATCCGGCGCATCTCCTGCTCGGCCGAGGGGTGGCAGCTGTACTCCAGCGCGGCGACCGACTTCCCGCCGTCGTGGTCCCGGACCGTCCCGACGAAGACGGTCGTACCGCCGGCGGCGTCGTCGCCGACCGCCTCGTAGACCTCGTCGAGCGAGAGGGGGGTGTCGCGGACGGCGAGCAGGCGGATGGGGTCGTGGTTGTCGGCCATACCCCCATGATTCCCCATCGCGGGCGGCTTCGGGCAAGGGGGTTCCGTATCACGATTGGGAAATTTCGCATCGTGAGAATCGAGGCACGCCGACCGCGGCGGGCACCGGTGCGGCGGGCCCCGCCCGCCGCGGCCGTCGAAGGGTCAGAAGCGGCGCCGCTTGCGCGCCCGCCGGACCAGCGCGGCCGTACCGACCAGCGCCACCGTCGCCCCGGCCGCGCCCAGGCTGGTGGCGGCCTCCTTGCCGCCGAGCCGCCGCCCGGCCACCGCGTGCTTCCCGGAGACCTGCGCCAGCAGCTCCGCCAGCACCTGCTCGTTGGTGTAGGTCGGACGCCAGCCCGCCTCGTGCAGCCGGCTGCCGGACACCACCCAGGGGTACATCGTGTACGCGAGGTCCCCGGCCGGGGCCGGGGTCAGCCCGAGCCGGTGCAACCGGGCCGCGGTGCCCAGCGCGAGCGAGGCCGGCAGCTCCATCCGCCGGATGCCCGACAGCCGCTCCACGTCCTCCTGCTCCAGCCAGCCGTCGCAGCCGACCGTGACCTCGCCCTCGACCAGCCCGAGCGCCGCGTACTCCAGCGCCGCCGCCAGGTCGTCCACGTGGCAGAACTGCCAGCACGGCCGGGAGCCCGCCACCACCAGCAGCCGGGGCGCCTCGAAGTGCCGGGTCAGCACGGTGTCGACGCCGGGCCCGACCACCACGGCCGGACGCAGCACGGTCACCTGCAGCCCCGGGTGGGCCCGCGGGGCCCGCCGGGCCAGCCGCTCGATCTCCAGCAGGTCGCCGACCAGCGAGGCCTCCTCGGTGGCCCGCAGCTCGGAGTCCTCGGCCAGCGGCACCTCGTTGTCGGCGAGCGCGCCGTAGACCATCGCGGAGGTGCACAGCACCACCCGGTGCACCCCGGCCGCCGCGGCGGCGGTCAGCACGGTCTGCGCGCCGCGCACGTTGTAGGCGCTGCGGGCGCGCGGATCGGACTCCATCCCGAGGTCCATCGCCAGGTGGACGACCACGTCCACACCGGCCAGCCGCTCGGCCACCGCCGGGTCGCGGACGTCCAGGACGCGCCACTGCACGCCCGGCACCTCGCCCCGCCGGTCGTCGACGGCGAGCACCTTCCTCACCCCCGGCGAGGCGACCAGGCGGGCGGCGACGCGCTCGCCGAGCACACCGGCGGCGCCGGTGACGGCCACGGTCAGTGGCCTTCCGCCGTAGGCTGGAGGCGGCGACGCCGTGATGTCCGGGGCGTCCTCTCCTCCGGTCAGCCCAGAGCGAACGTCCGAAGGCGGGGAACTCACCGGCCATCCTCCACGGTTAGCTTATGTGCGTACGTGCGTGTGTCACGTACGTCCATCCTGCCCGAGGCGAAGGCCCGGCGGTGCACCCGGCGCGGACCAGCCGTGCGGGAGCCGCCCACCGAACGCGAGTCCCCCACTCCGCGGACCGTCCCGGGCGGGCCGTAATTCCGCCACCACCCCGCATGACGGCCGACCGGATCGAGGACCCCGTGAGCGACCTTCCCTTCGGATTCGGCGTTCCGCCAGAGGAGCCCGAGGACGGCAAGCCCGAGGACGGCAAGGGCAAGCCCGGCGACGAGCAGAAGAAGAAGGACCAGGGCGGCGAGCAGGGCGGCCCCCAGCCGTTCGGCTTCGGCGGGAACCCCTTCGGCGCGCTCTTCGGCATGGGGATGCCCGGCGCTCCCGGCGCTCCCGGCACCCCGAGCGGGCCCGGCGGGGGCGACAACCCCTTCGCCGCGATGTTCGGCGGCCTCAACCCCAACGACCTCGGCGCCGCCTTCCAGCAGCTCGGCCAGATGCTCTCGTTCGAGGGCGGCCCGGTGAACTGGGACCTCGCCAAGGACATCGCCCGCCAGACCGTCGTCGCCGAGCCCGTCGAGGGCAAGTCCAAGGACCGGTCGGTCGGCGCCTCCGAGCGCTCCGCCGTCGCCGAGGCCGTCCGGCTCGCCGACCTCTGGCTGGACGGCGCCACCGAGTTCCCCTCCGGGGCCGGCACCGCCGTCGCCTGGAGCCGGGCCGAGTGGATCGAAGCCACCCTGCCGGTCTGGAAGGACCTCGTGGACCCGGTCGCCGAGCGGGTGGGCACGGCCATGGGCGGCGTCCTGCCCGAGGAGATGCAGGCCATGGCGGGCCCGCTGATGGGCATGATGCGCTCGATGGGCGGCGCCATGTTCGGCAGCCAGATCGGCCAGGCGCTCGGCGCGCTCGCCGCCGAGGTGGTCGGCTCGACCGACGTCGGCCTGCCGCTGGCCCCCGCCGGGAAGGCCGCGCTGCTGCCGCAGAACATCGCCGAGTTCGGCGAGGGCCTGAACGTGCCCGCCGACGAGGTCCGGCTCTACCTCGCCCTGCGCGAGGCCGCCCACCAGCGCCTCTTCGCCCACGTGCCGTGGCTGCGCGCCCACCTGTTCGGCGCCGTCGAGGCCTATGCGCGCGGCATCAAGGTCGACACCTCCCGGATGGAGGAGCTCGCCGGCCAGCTCGACCCGAGCAACCCCGAGGCGCTCCAGGAGGCCCTGGCCGGCGGACTGCTCCAGCCCGAGGACACCCCCGAGCAGAAGGCCGCGCTCGCCCGTCTGGAGACGGCGCTCGCGCTGGTCGAGGGCTGGGTCGACGCCGTGGTGCACACCGCCGCCGAACCGCACCTGCCGCAGGCCGGCGCGCTGCGCGAGACCGTCCGCCGCCGCCGTGCGGCCGGCGGACCCGCCGAGCAGACCTTCGCCACCCTGGTCGGCCTGGAGCTGCGCCCGCGCCGGCTGCGCGACGCCGCCCGGCTCTGGGCGCTGCTCGCCGACGCCCGGGGCATCGAGGGCCGCGACGACCTCTGGCAGCACCCCGACATGCTCCCCACCGCCGCCGACCTGGACGACCCGGACGCCTTCGTGCACCGGGACACCGCCGGCGACACCGAGGGCGGCCTGGACTTCGACGCGATCGACAAGCTGCTCGGCGAGGCCGCCGCGGGCGGGCCGTCGAAGTCCTCGGAGCCCTCGGAGCCCTCGAAGCCTTCGGAGTCCGCCAGGCCCGACCTGGAGAAGAAGAAGGACGACGGCGAGGACGGGAAGGGCGAGCCGACCGCATGACGCTCACCGAGACGGGCGCGTCCGCCCTGCACGCGGCCGCGGTCCGCACCCTGAGCGGCTGGCGTCCGGCCGACCCGGACCAGGAGCGGCTGCGCCTCGACTACCTGGACCACCTGGCCGAGCAGCCCGAGGGCCTGTTCCGCTCCTGCCTGCCCGCTCACATCACCGCCAGCGCGGCCGTGGTGGACCCGGCCGCCGGGCGGGTGCTGCTGACCCTGCACCCCAAGGTCGGCCTCTGGCTGCAGATGGGCGGCCACTGCGAGCCGGGCGACCGCGACCTGGCCTCCGCCGCGCTGCGCGAGGCCACCGAGGAGTCGGGCATCCCGGACCTCGTGCTGCTGGCCGCCGACGGCGTACCGGTACCGGCCAAGCTCGACCGGCACCAGGTCCGCTGCACCGGCAAGGACCGGCCGGAGAACACCCATCTGGACGTCCAGTACATCGCGGTGGCCCCGCCCGGCGCCGAGGCGCTGATCAGCGAGGAGTCGCTGGACCTGCGCTGGTTCGGCTTCGACGAGCTGCCCGAGCTGACCGACCACTCGGTGCGCGACCTGGTGGCGCGCGCCCGGCAGCTCACCGGCTGAGGCGCGACAGACCTGAGGGGCGCGGGCCACAGGGGCCCGCGCCCCTCTGTCGTGCGTCCGTCCGCCGCTGACCCGCGCCCGTCCGCCCCGCGTCGCCCGCCGCCCGCGCCCGCCACGGGGGTGCGGCGCTCCGGTCAGCCGCAGGATCCGGCCGGCTCGGCCTCCGGCGGACCCGCGTGCCGGGCGCCCGGGATGTGCGGCAGCCGGGCCGCCGAGGCGACGCCCTCCAGATAGCCGCGGGCCCGCTCCGTCCGCGGGTACGCCTCCAGCAGGGCCCAGAACGAGGCGCCGTGGTCCGGCACCAGCAGGTGGGCGAGCTCGTGCAGCAGCACGTAGTCGACGACGTACTCCGGCATGCCCTGCAGCCGGTGCGAGAGCCGGATGGTCCGCTCGCTGGGGGTGCAGGAACCCCAGCGGGAGTTCTGGTTGGTGACCCAGCGGACCTGGACCGGCTGGGCGCGGTTGCCCAGGTAGGCGGCGGACAGCTCGCGCGCCCGGACGGCCAGCGCGTCGTCGCCGAGCACCCGGCGGCTCTCCTGGGCGGCCAGCTTCTCCAGCATCTGCGCGACCCAGCGCTGTTCCTCGGCGTGCGACATCCGGGCCGGGATCAGCACGACCGTGCGGTCGCCCTCACGGTAGGCCGAGACGGTGCGGCTGCGCCGGGCACTGCGGCGGACCTCCACCCGGGAGCGGTCGAAGGGCAGCTCGACGTGTTTGTCCGACGGCGCGGGGGGCTGCGCGGGCGCCGATCCGGGCTGTTGGTCCGGGCGCCCGCGCGTGCTCGGCGTCGCGACCTGGGACCCGGAGGCTGCACGGGCACGCCGACGCGACGCCGGGGGATGGGAGTCCCGTTCGGCTGCCATGGCACACGACGTTACCCGGTACCACTGACAGAAGTCCGCTGCCATGGCCGAAATCTTTCGTGGAGTGATCGGGAACGAAAGGCCGACGGCGGGTGTCCGGAATGCGACCCCGTACCGGCCGGCAGGTTATCCACAGGGCATGCGAACGGATCATTCGATCATGTGCTCGTGCCTGTGGACAACGCCGGGCACGGATCCGCGCCGATCGGGCAGGCTGGCCCCGGCCGTCCGGAAACGATCGGAAGGAAATCCACCGTGCGCCTCCTGCTGAAGCCCGCCCTCTCCCGCAGCTGGCGGGACTCCGAGACCCTGCAGTTCGGCACCGTCCGCCGGTACGCCGGAGTGGTCGAACGCGCGGACCGGGCCCGCTGCGACTTCCTCGGCCTGCTCGACGGGACGCGGGACCGGCCCGCGCTGCTGGCCGCCGGTGAGCGGGCCGGCCTCGGGCGCGAGCCGACCGGCGCGCTGCTGGACGAGCTGGAGCGGACCGGGCTGCTCGACGACGCCGAGGCGGCGGGCCGTGCGCTGGCCCGCTTCCCGCAGCCGCACCGGGAGCTGCTCGGCCCGGACCTCGCTTCGCTCTCCCTGGTGCACTCCGCCCCCGGCGCCGCCCCCGCCGTCCTCGGCCGCCGGGCCGACCACCGGGTGGAGGTGCGCGGGGCCGGCCGGGTCGGCGCCGCGATCGCCGCCGTCCTGGCGGCCGCCGGTACGGGGGCGGTCACCGTCACCGACACCGGCCGGGTGCGGCCCGCGGACTGCTCCCCCGCCGGCCTGCCGCCCGGCGAGGTCGGGCGGCTGCGGTCCACCGCCGCCCGCGACGCCGTCCGGCGGGCCTCGGCCCGCCGCACGGCTCCGGGCACCCGCCGCCCGTCGGCGCGGGACCTCGACCTGGTGGTGCTGGCGCCGAGGGACGGCAGCGGTGCCTTCGCCGGCGGCGCGGCCGAGGCCAGGGAGCTGCTGCGGGCCGGGGTGCCGCACCTGTACGTCGGGGTGGTGGAGGAGTTCGGCGTGGTCGGCCCGCTCGTCGTGCCCGGTGTCTCGGCCTGCGGCCACTGCCTGGTACTGGCCCGCGAGGACGAGGATCCGGCCTGGCCCCGGATCCTGGCCCAGCTCGCCGACGAGGGCCCCGGCCGGGCCCGCACCCCCGCCTGCGACACCGGCCTGGCGACGGCCGTGGCGGGCCTCGCCGCCCTCCACGCCCAGGTCTACCTGGACGGCGGCCGGCCGCCGAGCCTCGACGGCTGGTGCGAACTCTCGGCCGTCGACGGCATGCCCCGGCGGCTGCGGCTGAAGGGCCACCCCGACTGCGGCTGCCTCTGGCAACCGCAGCCGCCGGGATGACCGCGGCGGGGCGCCGCGGCGACCGCCGCACGACAGGTCGGAAAAGGGGGCCGGGACCGGGGCGGCGAGCGGGCACAATGGCGTAGTGATGGTCGGCCCCCGGTCGTGGGGTGCCGGGGGCGTGTGGATTGGAGGCCCGGGTGAGCGATCTTCCGCGCAAGGCAATGACCCGCACGGCACGGCTCGCAGCCCTGCCGCTGGGAATCGCCGGGCGGGCCACCCTCGGGCTGGGGAAGCGGATCGGCGGGCGCTCCGCCGAGGTGGTGACGGCCGAGCTCCAGCAGGCCACCGCCGACCAGCTCTTCAAGGTCCTGGGCGAGCTCAAGGGCGGGGCGATGAAGTTCGGGCAGGTGTTGTCCGTCTTCGAGGCCGCGCTGCCCGAGGAGGTCGCCGGGCCCTACCGGGCGGCCCTGACCAAACTGCAGGACGCCGCCCCGCCGATGCCCGCCGCCAAGGTCCACACCGCGCTCGCGGAGCGCCTCGGCGAAGGCTGGCGGGAGCTGTTCCGGGAGTTCGACGACCGGCCGGCGGCCGCCGCCTCGATCGGGCAGGTGCACCGGGCCGTCTGGCACGACGGCCGCGAGGTGGCCGTCAAGGTCCAGTACCCGGGCGCGGGCGACGCCCTGCTGGCGGACCTCACGCAGCTGAGCCGGGTGGCCTGGCTGCTCGGCCCGCTCATCCCCGGCCTCGACATCAAGCCGCTGATCACCGAGTTGCGCGAGCGGGTCGCCGAGGAGCTGGACTACGAGCTGGAGGCGCAGGCCCAGCGCCGGCACGCCGAGGAGTTCGCGGGCGACCCGGACATCCAGGTGCCTGGTGTGGTCGCGCAGGCCGACCAGGTGCTGGTCACCGAGTGGATGGACGGCACCCCGCTGGCCGAGGTGATCACCGGCGGCACCCAGGAGGAGCGCGACCGGGCCGGGCACCTGCTGGCCCGGTTCCTGTTCGCCGGCCCGTCCCGGACCGGCCTGCTGCACGCCGACCCGCATCCGGGCAACTTCCGGCTGCTCAAGGACGACGGCCCGGTCGCCGGCTGGCGGCTCGGGGTGCTGGACTTCGGCACCGTCGACCGGCTGCCGGGCGGGCTGCCCGCCCCGATCGGCGCCTCCCTGCGGATGGCCCTGGCGGGCGACGCCGCGGGCGTGCTGGAGATGCTGCGCGAGGAGGGCTTCGTCAAGCCCTCGATCGAGCTGGACCCGGACGCGGTGCTGGACTACCTCGTCCCGATCATCGAGCCGGCCGCGGTGGACACCTTCCACTTCACCCGGGCCTGGATGCGGGCCCAGGCCGCGCGGATCGCCGATCCGCGGTCGCCCGCCTACAACCTGGGCAAGCAGCTCAACCTGCCCCCGGCGTACCTGCTGATCCACCGGGTCACGCTGAGCACCATCGGGGTGCTCTGCCAGCTGGGCGCCAACGCGCCGTTCCGGGCGGAGATGCGGCGGTGGCTCCCGGAGTTCGAGGAGCGCCCCGCCACCCCGCCGAAGGCGCGCACCGCCACCAGGGCCACCAAGGCTGTCAAGAAGCCCTGACCGGTCCGGGCAGCAACGGCCGCAGGCCGCCCCCCGGTTCGGGGGGCGGCCTGCGGCACGACGGGGGTGGAACTCTTACGGCCCGGCGCGCTACATCAGCGCGACGGCGAGGGCCTTGCGGGCCCGCAGCGAGGCCCGTTCGGCCCTCAGCTTGAGCCGGCGGGCCCGGGCGACCCGGGAGACGAGCCGTTCGTGCTCGGCCTCTTGCAAGCGCTCTTGCATATGGGCACGGGCCAGGGATTCGTGGAGGAGTTGCATCTCAAGGGTCCTGTTCTGGATCTGAAGTTCGGTGGTCTGCTCGGCGCGGACGGTCGGGTCAATGGCGGCGGGGGTCATGTCGTGGTCCTGCTCGTGGTGCGACGTAGGGAAGTGGACGGTGCGGGCCGCGTCGGCCTTGGCGGCGGCGATTCGCACGGAGCGGCGAAGGGCGCTGTCCAGCGGGGGCTGCTCTCCCCGGCGGACGGCCTTGGCTCCGAGCGCGGGGTTCACGCTGCGACCTCGGTCTTGCGCGGGCGGCCACGCGGCCGCTTGCGGGCCACGACGACACCCTGGACGAAGAGCTCGCCACCCCAGACGCCCCACGGCTCGCGCCGCTCCAGCGCACCGGTCAGACACGCGTCCTTGACCGGGCAGGTGCCACAGAGGGACTTCGCGTACTCGACGTCGGCGGGCGTCTCGGCGAAGAAGACCTCCGGGTCGAAGGCGCGGCACGGGATGGGGAGACCGAGCGCCTCGGCCTGCTCGATGGTGGTGATCTGCATCAGGGAAACCTCCGGAGGGTCGGCCTGGTCGGCCGGGGTGATCTGGCTTGTCTGCGGTACGGACGGGATGGGCGGCGTGATGACCGTGGACACTGTGGGCGTCTTCCTCGTCTTTTCAGTGGGTCCGGCTCAGCTGACTGGTGGGGCTGGGCCGGAGGCCCCGGAGGGCCTGGGTGGTCTTGCGTACCGGACAAAACAGAAGGGCCGCGGATCCCGGTGTGACGGGTTCCGCGGCCCTGGAGGTGCCGACCTGAGGCTTCCTCAGGTTCGTTCTCTCCAGGGTTCAGGCCCGCGGAAGGCCCGCATCCGGACGGCCGTGGCTCCCGTAAAGGCGGCCATGGCCTGCTCGTTGATCTGCTGCTCGTTCTGCTTCTGGGCGTTTCCGGCACCGATGACCCGCGCATAGCCGCCATGCATGGCGGCGGCTACGGCTGCCTTCGGTGCCTGGGTCGGTCGCTCGTCACGCAGGGAGCGCGACGTGCTCACGGCCGCCCAGCCACGGGACAGACCGGTCTCGACAGAGGTGCCGTCAATACCGCCCGTGATATCCGCGCCGCAGGGGCCAGTGTGTCCAAGACCACTGACAACGGAGGCGACGGAAGCGGGAATGACGGAGGCACCCACGGCTTCGAGACCCAGACCGGTTCCACCCAGCTCGGCGAGAGCCCGCAGGCGGGCGGCACGCAGAGAGGCAGCGGCGACGACGGTCTGGCCAGTCAGTTTGGTGATCATGATGGTTTCCACTGTCTTCGCCTCCTCTCGGCGTCTCGCGGGGCCTGGTTTCCCGGGCTCCGAACTGTTCGGATGTCTGTCTCGGTGGTGCAGGTGATGCAGGTGGTGCGTGGTGCGGAGAAGCTGTCGGGCCCAGGAGGACATGGCACAGGCGTCACCCCGTGCGTTCGCGTCCCCTTGACCGCTCCGGCAGGCTATTGCGCTCCCGGTACGGCGCGCAAACTATTTTTCCGGCGAGTTTCTCGACGGCTTCCGAAGGAGCCCGGGGCATCGGCTCCGCCCGCCCCGGGGACCTCCCCGGGACCGGCTCAGGCCGGTTCGTCCGGATCGCCGTCCTCGACGTCGACCGGATCCTCCGTGAGCTCTTCCCCCGCACACAACGAGAGCACGGCGGCCCCGTACTTGTCCAGCTTCATCGCACCGACCCCCGAGATCACCGCCAGTTCCTGGGTGGTCGCCGGGACGTCCTCGGCGATCGCCATCAGCGTCGCGTCGGTGAACACCACGTAGGCCGGGGCGCCCTGCTTCTTCGCCTGCCCGGCCCGCCACTCGCGCAGCCGCTCGTACAGCGCCTCGTCCATCGTGGAGGGGCAGCTCTCGCAGCGGCGCAGCTTGCGCTCGACCGCCTCGGTGAGCACCCGCTCGCAGACCCGGCAGCGGACCGGGCCGCGCACCCGGCGCCCGGCGGAGCGCTCGCCGGCCTCGACGCCACCGCGCCCGCCCCGGCCCCCGGCGCGCGCGCCCGGTGCGCCGGAGTTCGGCCGCAGCCCGTCCAGGAAGCGGGTCGGCTTGCGGTTGCCCCGGCCGCCGGGCGAGCGGGAGAGCGACCAGGAGAGCGAGAGGTGCTTGCGGGCCCGGGTGACGCCGACGTAGAGCAGCCGGCGCTCCTCCTCGACCTGCTCGTCCGTCTTGGCGTAGATGATCGGCATGGTGCCCTCGGTGAGGCCGACCAGGAAGACGGCGTCCCACTCCAGGCCCTTGGCGGCGTGCAGCGAGGCCAGCGTGACGCCCTCGACGGCGGGCGCGTGCTGGGCCGCGGCCCGGCCGTCCAGCTCGGCGACGTACGCGGCCAGGTCGGCCGGCTCCCCGGCCGCCGTGCGGGTGCGCTCGAAGTCCTCGGCGAGCCGGACCAGCGCGGCCAGCGACTCCCAGCGCTCGCGCACCGCGCCGGAGCCGGCCGGCGGCTCGGCGGTGAAGCCCCGGGTCGCGAGCACCGCCCGGACCTGCGCGGCGAGGCCGGGGGTGCCGTCGGTGAGCGGGTCGGAGGCGGCCCGGGCGGCGCCGCGCAGCAGCACGCCGGCGTCCCGCACCTCGGGGCGCTCGAAGAACCGCTCGGCGCCCTTGAGCTGGTAGGAGACGCCGAGGTCGGCGAGTGCCTGCTCGTAGACCTCGGACTGGCCGTTGGTGCGGAACAGCACGGCGACCTCGCTGGCCCGCACCCCGGACGCCAGCAGCTCCTTGATCCGGCGGGCGGTGGTCTCGGCCTCGGTCGGCTCGTCCTCGTACTCGGTGTAGACGGGCTCGGGACCGGCCTCGCGCTGCGAGACCAGCTCCAGCCGGTGCCGGGCCGCCTGACCGCGGGCCTGCGCGAGCAGCCCGTTGGCCAGGTGGACGACCTGCGGGGTGGAGCGGTAGTCCCGGACCAGCTTGACCACCGTCGCCTCGGGGTGGCGGGTGCGGAAGTTCAGCAGGTAGTCGGGGGTGGCGCCGGTGAACGAGTAGATGGTCTGGCTGGCGTCGCCGACCACGCAGAGGCTGCCCGCGGCGGGGCCGGTCCACTGGTCGAGCAGCCGCTGCTGGAGCGGCGAGACGTCCTGGTACTCGTCGACGGTGAAGTGCCGGTACTGGGCGCGGACCTGGTCGGCGATGTCCGGGCGGTCCTCCAGGATCGCGGCGGTCAGCAGCAGGACGTCCTCGAAGTCGATGACGCCGCGGCGGCTCTTGGTCTCCTCGTACACCCGGTACACCTGGGCGATCTCGGCCGGGTCGCGCGGGGCCTCGCGGGCCGACTTCTGCACCGCGGCCGGGTAGTCGTCCGGGCCGATCTGGGAGACCTTGGCCCACTCGATCTCGGCGGTGAGGTCGCGCAGTTCGGTGCGCTGGACGCGCAGCCCGCAGCGCGCGGCGGACTCCGCGACCAGCTGGACCTTGCGCTCCACCAGCTGCGGCACCGGGCCGCCCACGGCGCGCGGCCAGAAGTACTGGAGCTGGCGCAGCGCGGCGGCGTGGAAGGTGCGGGCCTGGACGCCCTCGGCGCCGAGCTGGCGCAGCCGCCCGCGCATCTCCCCCGCCGCGCGGGCGGTGAAGGTGACGGCGAGCACCTGGGCGGGCTGGTAGACCCCGCTGCGGACTCCGTAGGCGATCCGGTGGGTGATGGCGCGCGTCTTGCCGGTGCCGGCGCCGGCGAGCACGCAGACGGGCCCCTGCAGGGCGGTGGCGACGGCCCGCTGCTCGGGGTCGAGCCCGGCGAGCACCGCGTCGGGGCCGGACGCGGCGCGGTAGTCGTCGAACGGGCTGCCGCTCAAGAGGTCTTCCTGCATGCGTTCCATCCTCTCAGCCCGGTGCGACAACCGGGGCGGGCTTGTCCACAGGCCCGGTGCGATCGCAGGATGAACGGTGCGCGCTCGGGCGTGCGAGGTCGATCTCACGCCGGGCGCACGCGGAATGACCGTTGCGTGACGGACGTTCCTCCCAGAGACCGCACGCCCTCTTTCCCGAAGGAGCCCCTCGATGTCCGGCAGCGTGACGATGTACAGCACGACCTGGTGTGGGTACTGCAACCGACTCAAGAGCCAGCTGACCCGTGAAGGCATCGGCTACACCGAGATCAACATCGAGGAGGACCCGAACTCGGCGTCCTTCGTCGAGTCCGTGAACGGCGGCAACCAGATCGTGCCGACGGTTCTGGTGACGCCGGCGGGCGGCGGCGAGCAGGTCGTGATGACCAACCCGAGCCTGATGCAGGTCAAGAAGGCCCTGGCGGCCTGACCCGCGACGACCCGCGGGGCCCGGGCCGGCGCACCTCAGGGGGCGTCGGCCCGGGCCGGGTCCACCGGCGCCGCGGGTGCGGGCAGCTGGGTCCGGGCGGCGAGGTCGCCGACGCCGTAGACCAGCCGGCTGCGGTCGGCGGAGTAGCGGGTCTCGATGACCCGGACGGGGCCGCGCCGGTCGTAGGTCACCCGGGTCTGGACCATCAGCGGCACCCCGGGGCCGCCCTGGAACCACTGCGCCTCCTCGGGGCCGGGCATCCGGGCCACCAGGTGGTCCACCGCCCCGATCTCGGTTCGGCCGAGCAGGGCGAGCACCGCCTCGTCCCCGCCGTCGATCTGGTCGGGCTCCATCAGCGGGGTGCCCGCGGCGAGGCCGGCCCGGTAGTGGCTCTCCTCGATCGAGTAGGGCTCACGGTCCAGCAGCCGGAGCTGGCGGCGGACCACGATCGCCTCGCCGGGCCGGAGCCCGAGCCGCTCGGCGATGTCGACCCGGGCCCGGACGATCATCATCTCGAAGTCGACGGTGAGCTCCCGGCCGGCGTCGGCGGCCTCGCCGAGGTAGACGGCGGTGGGCACGGCCAGGCAGTCCCGCGGCCCGGCGAGCGGGTCGCGCGGCCCCGGCGGCACCGGGGCCGGTCCGTAGGCGCGGTGGTCCAGGACGGGGTGCTCCCGGAGGTAGGTGCCCTTGCCCTGGAGCCGGACCAGCCGGCCCTCGTTGACCAGGACGTCGACGGCCAGCCGGACGGTGTTGCGGGCGACCCCGTACTGGCGCTCCAGTTCGCTCTCGACCGGGAGGGCGGCCTGGGCGGTGAATTCGCCCTCGGCGATCCGGCGGCGCAGATCGGCGGCGAGGCGCTGGTATTTGGGGGATTGGGTGGTGCCTCGGGGGATTGTCACCCGAGTGAATGTAGCGAGGGCGGTGACCCGGTTTCAGCCGATTCCGACAATGTCGACCCGGATCGGCGACGGCGGGCCAGCGGTGGGCACCCTGGCCCGCCGGAACACGGCAGGAGGCGGCCCCTCCGGATACGAACGTCAGCGCGCCCGACCGGCGCGAAATCCGTCCGGACCACCCGTTCGGCCGTGCCGGGCCCCTGGATGACCGGCGCGACGGAGGGCACGAAACGAAATCGGGGGCGCGCGGCAATAAGCCGCACGCCCCCGATTGTCGGAATTACCAGCGCGCCGCCGAAGGCAGCCGCTCCCCGTACCAGAGTTCGACCAGGTGACGGGCGATCGAAATCCCGGACGGCGGCAGGATCTCGCCCGCCGCCATGCCGGCCCGCAGCTCCTCCCGGGAGAACCAGCGCGCCTCGGCCAGCTCCTCGCCGTCCACGGTGATGGCCGTCCCGTCCGGGTCGGCCTTGCCCATGAAGCCCAGCATCAGACTGGACGGGAACGGCCACGGCTGGCTGGCCACGTAGGCGACCTCGGCCACCCGCACCCCGGCCTCCTCGAAGACCTCGCGGACCACGGCCTGCTCGATCGACTCGCCCGGCTCGACGAACCCGGCCAGGGTCGACCAGCGGCCCTCCGGCCAGAGCGCCTGCCGGCCCAGCAGGCAGCGGTCCTGCTCGTCGGTGATCATCATGATCACCGCCGCGTCGGTGCGCGGGTAGTGCTCGGCCGCGCAGGAGGTGCAGCGCCGGACGTGGCCGGCGCCGGCCTTCTCGGTCGGGTGCCCGCAGCGCGAGCAGAAGCTGTGCAGCCGGTGCCAGTGCTCCAGCGCGACGGCGTGCACCAGCAGCCCGGCGTCCCGGTCGGAGAGCATCCCCCCGACCTCGCGCAGCCCGGCCGGGCGGGCGTCGCCGTCGAGGCGCCCCGGCAGGCTCTCGCCGGCCAGCGCGAAGTACGACACCCCGTCCTCGTCGGTGCCGAGGAAGTAGCGGTCCCCGGTCTGCGGCGCCTCGAACGAGGGCATCAGCACCAGTTCGGTGCCCTGCCCGGTGTCCACCACGAACGCCTCGCCGCCGGCGATCGGCAGCACCTTGGTGGTCGGGTGGCTCCAGGCGGCCGCCAGCCAGGGCTCGTCGAACCGGTGCTGGGCCGCCCGGTCGACCCCGGCCCGGGCCAGTGCCGGGGGCAGCGGGCGTTCGGTCTCAGGCACGGTGCTCACTTCGTTCCATCCCCACGTGATGAATCATCCGGATGAGTGGTCTGTTCGCCAGGACGGGCCGCGGAGGGCGCCCCGCGGCCTTCACGCCGCCTCGCCGCCCGGCCGCCAGTTCTCGGCCAGGTCGGCCCAGAGGTAGGCGGTCGTCTCCACGCCCTTGGCCAGCAGGTCGAGCTCGACCTTCTCGTCGACCGAGTGCCAGCCGTCCGAGGGCACCGAGATGCCGAGGAAGAGCACCGGCGCGCCGAGCACGTCCTGGAGTTCGGCGGCCGGGCCGGAACCACCCTCCCGGGTGAACAGGATCCGCTGCCCGAAGGCCCGCTCCATCGCCCGGACGGTGGACCGCAGGGCCGGGTGGTCCAGCGGGGTCAGGCAGGGCCGGGTGGCGCCCGGGAACTCCAGCGCGTACCGGATGCCCTCGGGCACCCGCTGCGCCACCCAGGACCGGACGGCCTCCTGGACCCGCTCCACCTCCTGGCCGGCCACCAGCCGGAAGGAGAGCTTGAGGTGCGCCGAGGACGGCACGATGGTCTTGCCGCCGGGGCCGGTGTAGCCGCCCCAGATGCCGTTCACCTCGGCGGTCGGCCGGGCCCAGACGCGCTCCAGGGTGGAGTAGCCGGCCTCGCCGAGGGTGCCGTGCGACTTGGCGACCTTCAGCCACTGCCCCTCGTCGAAGGGCAGCTCGGCGAAGAGTTCGCGCTCGCGCGCGGTCAGCTCGACCACGCCGTCGTAGAAGCCCGGGACGGCCACCCGGCGGTCCTCGTCGTGCAGCGCCGCGGCCAGTTCGGCCGCGACCGCCGCCGGGTTGGGGACGGCGCCGCCGAAGGAACCGGAGTGGATGTCGCTGTCCGGGCCGTAGAGGTCGATCTGGGCGTCGGCCAGGCCCCGCATGCCGGTGCAGACCGTCGGCGTGGTCTCGGACCACATCCCGGTGTCCGAGATGATCACCACATCGGCGGCCAGCCGCCCGGCCTCCCGGCGGACCAGCGCGGGGAAGTGCGGCGAGCCGGACTCCTCCTCGCCCTCGATCAGCAGCTTGAGGTTGACGGCCGGCGCGGTGCGCCCGGTGGCGGCCAGGTGGGCGCGGACCCCGAGCGTGTGGAAGAACACCTGCCCCTTGTCGTCGGCGGCCCCGCGCGCGAACAGCTGCCGGCCGACCACGGTCGGCTCGAAGGGCTCCGTCGCCCAGCCGTCCTCCTTGGCGGCGGGCTGCACGTCGTGGTGCCCGTAGACCAGGACGGTCGGCGCGGACGCGTCCCCCGACGGCCACTCGGCGAACACCGCCGGCAGGCCGTCCGTCTCCCAGACCTCGACCACCGGGAACCCGGTCCCGCCCAGCTTCGCGGCCAGCCACTCGGCGGAGCGGCGGACCTCACCGGCCCGCTCGGGCTCGGCCGAGACGGAGGGGATGCCCAGCCAGTCGGAGAGGTCGGCCAGGAACTCGGCCTGGTGCCGGTCGATGAAGGAGCGGACGACGCTGTCCGGGGTTCTCGTCATACGGACGACTTTAGTTCGCCCGTGCGGGTGCCCGCCCCGGCCGTCCGGCCACCGGGCGCCGGACGGCCTGTAACGTCCGTCACCCCCGGCCGCGCGGGGGCGGCGGCCGGGGGTGACGGGGGACACGGGGAACGCGCGGTCAGCCGGAGCGGCGCAGCAGCGAGATCCGCGAGCGGGTGAGCAGCGTGGCCAGCCCCACCGCGAGCAGCGGCAGGACGATCACGGTGGCGCCGATGTCGAGCCACGGGAAGACGATCACGCTGTGGTCGGCCGTCTCCTCGGGGGACATCCCCGGGTAGGAGACGGACACGCCCTCCACCTTGCGCAGGGCCACCGCCGGCACCACCCCGGCGACCACGCCGAGCAGGGTGCCCATCGCGGCGATCACCCCGCACTGGAAGCCGGAGAGGCTGCGGCGGATCCGCGGCGCGGCGCCGACCGCCGCGAGGGTGGTCAGGTCGCGCTGCGAGTCGGCGGCGGCGAGCCCGGTGGCGATGCCGGCGGCGCCGAGCGCGACCAGGGCGGCGAAGCCCGTCAGACCGAGGCTGACCAGGTCGTCGTTGGACCGGAAGCCGCGCTCGACCCCGAACTGGGTGCCGTCGGCGAGCTTGTCGATCGCCGCCGTCGCCTTCTGCTCGGCGCTGTCGGACGGCGCCTTGGCGGGCAGCCAGACCGAACCGGCGTCATGGGTGCCCAGCCCGAGCCGGCCGGCGGTCTCCGGGCTCACCAGCGCCTGGCCACCGGTCGGGACGACGGCGCGGAACAGCACCGCGTCGACGGCGATCTCGTGGCTGGGCGTGTCGTGCACGGGCGAGGCGTTCAGCTTGTTCGACTGCTCCTCGGCCGGCTCCGTCACGCTCACGACGAGCTTGCCGTCCTTGACGTAGTCGGCGTCGAACACGACGGCCTTGCCGGCGGCCAGCGCCTGGCCGGCGGCCGGGTCGTCCACACCGAACAGGTTGCGCAGCAGGGTGGCGTCCCCGGCGGCCACCATGCTGAACGGGTTGACCCGGTAGGAGTGGTTCGCCCTGCAGCGCGCGTCCTCCTTGCGGAGCCGCTCGGCCTCGGCCGGGGCGATGGCCTCGCTGCCCTTGTCGAACAGCGGGCAGCGCAGCTCCTTCGGCAGCTCGGTGGTGACGTAGCCGCAGTTGCCGTGCGTCCGGTCGCAGTCGCCCTTGAGGCCGACCTCCTGCACGTCGGCGCGCCGGCCGAGGTCGGGGATGTTGCTCTCGACGGCGCCGCGCAGCTGGGGCAGCAGCTTCCCGTCGGCGGCCGAGCCCCAGCCGCTGCTCACCGTGACCGCGCCGGCCGGCGCGGCGGCGACGTACTCCCGGCGGTGCTCCTCATGGCTGCTGGCGGTGTAGATGCCGACGGCGACCGAGCCGGCGACGGCGGCCATCACCGCCGCGACGGCGGGGGCGGTGCGTCCGCGGTGGCGGACCGAGTCGCGCAGCGCGAGCCGGGGGCCGAGCGGCAGCCAGCGGCCGATCCGCCCGAACAGGCCGACCAGGTAGGGCGTCAGGGCGACCATGCCGAGTTCGGCGATCATCGAGCCGCCGAGCACGGCCGTACTGCGGTTGCCGAAGCCGCTGGTCGCGCCGAGCAGGGCGAGCGCGGCGCCGCCGGCCACCATCAGCAGGCCGAGCAGCGCGAGCTTGCGGCTCGGCGGCTTGAGCGAGTCGCGGCCGGTCAGCGCGGCGACGACGTCCTGCCGGGAGGCCTGGACGGCCGGGACGACGGCCGCGAGCAGACCGGTGACCAGGCCGATGCCCAGGACGCCGAGCAGGTCGAGCGGCTGGAGGTCGAAGTGGCCGAACCGCTCGCCGGCGTAGTTCTCGGCCTGGGTGCGCAGCACCGCGACCAGGCCGACGCCGACGGCCAGACCGAGGGCGGCGCCGGTGACTCCGAGCACGACCCCGCCGCCGAGGACGACCGCGCGGACGTCGGCCCGGTTACCGCCGCCGGCGGCGAGCAGACCGAGCTGGCGGCGGGAGCGCCTGGCCCCGACGGCGAAGGCGGGGCCCGCGAGGAGCACGATCTCCAGCAGCGCCATGCCGACCACGGTGGCGAGGATGACGACGGAGGTCCGGTCGAGGTAGGGGGTACCGCCGCTGCTCTGGCCCTTCTGGGCGTAGAGCGGCACCTCGGAACGGGCCGGCGGGTCGAGCAGCACGCTGCGGGAGGCGACGGTGAAGCCGTACTTGTTGAACTCGGTCACCTTGGGCCAGTCGATCGCGGCCCCGGCCGGGAGCTTGACCAGCCAGCGGGCGCTCTCCCCCAGCGCGGAGCGGCCGAGGCCCTTGTCGGCGCCGGGCAGCTTCATCAGCGGGTCGACCAGCGCGCCGGGGCGGGCGATCAGCCCGGTGGCCCGCAGGTCGCCGGGGTACTCGGCGACGGCCGTGATGGTGAAGGGGGTGGCCTCCAGACCGCGCGGGGAGGTGCGGTCGCCGATCCTGAGGCCGGAGCGGTCGAGGAAGTCCCGGGTGACGGCGACCTCGTGGCCGGCGCTCGGGGCGCGGCCCTCGACCACGTCGATCCGGCCCTTCCAGACCGGGTCGTTCAGGTCGGCCTCGGCGGTCCGCACGCTGAGCAGGCCCTGCACGGTGCTGGTGGGGACGTACGGGCCCTCGCGCAGCGGGACGAGCGTGGTGCCGGCCGGGACCAGCTGCCTGACCAGTTCGGCCGGCTCGGTGTCGAGGCTGCGGCGCTGCTCGGGCGTGTACTGGGGCCGGCCGTTCTCCACCTTGGCCTCGTCGGCGCCGGTGAGGTCGAAGGGCTGGTCCGGGTCCGGTGCCTGCAGGATGATCGAGCCGCGGTCGACCATGTGGATCTCGGCGTCGGACTGGCCCATGGTGCGGACGATCCGCTCGACGGGGTCGAGTTCGGCGCTGCGGAAGAACACGTCGGCGCCGGTGACGCCGAGCACGGGCAGCGCGACCATGGCGACCACGAGCGCGCTGCGGCCCTTGGCGCGCAGGGCGTCCCGTCGGGCGATCCGCAGGGCGACCCGCCAGGCGCTGAACCTCACTGCGCCACCGGGCCCTTCGCGTTGGTGGCCGCGGAGACCAGCAGGGTGCCGGCGTCCTGGCTGATGCTCTCGTCGACCATGCGGCCGTCGCGGAGGAAGACCACGCGGTCGGCCCAGGCGGCGTGCCTGGCCTCGTGGGTGACCATCATCGCGGCGGCGCCGGCGTCGCAGCGGGCGCGCAGCACGGCGAGGACCGACTCACCGGTGGTGGAGTCGAGGGCGCCGGTGGGCTCGTCGGCGAGGACGAGCCGGCGGTCGCCGATCAGCGCGCGGGCGATGGCGACGCGCTGCTGCTGCCCGCCGGACATGTCGTCGGGGAAGCGGTCGGCGAGCTCGGGGATGCCGAGCTCCTCCAGCGCGGTCATCGCCTCGCGGCGGGCGGCGCGGCCGGAGAGACCGTCGAGCTCGCGCGGCAGCGAGACGTTCTCGGCCGCGGTGAGGGCCGGGATCAGGTTGTAGTCCTGGAACACGTAGCCGACCGAACGGCGCCGGACCTCGGCCAGCTTCTTGCGGTTGAGGCCGCCCAGGGCGGTGCCCTCGACCAGGACCCGACCGCTGCTCGGGGTGTCCAGCCCCCCGGCGAGCGTCAGCAAGGTCGACTTGCCGGAGCCGGAGGGCCCCATCACGGCGACGAACTCGCCGGGGTGCACCCGGAGGTCCACCCCGCGCAGCGCGTGCACCTCGGCCGCGCCCTGGCCGTGCACCCGGGTGACGTTGTCCAGGTGCAGCACCGGTTCGGTGCCGAGCCTGCTCGGATCGGTGTGGATCACACTTCCCCCTGCTGTTCTGGGCCCGGGGTCGCGGATGGCGGCCGGGCCGTGGTTCATGAAGTCCGTACGGGTTCAGGCCCGGGTGCGGCGCCGCCCGCGCCGGACGACCTCGGGCTCGGCGGCGCGGGCCTCGGCGGCCCGGGCCTGTTCGATCTCGGCGTGCTGGGCGAGGCGGGTCTCGCAGTGGTCGAGCCAGCGGATCTCGGCCTCGGTCTGGAAGATCAGCTGTTCGAGGACGAGCAGCCAGGCGAGGTCGGCGCCGGGGGCGGCCGACGGGCCGGCGCCGCCGGGGCGGGCCTCGCCGGTCAGCGCGCGGGCCTTGAGCCGGGTGTAGTCCTGGAGCGCCTTGATGCTGTGCCGGCGCTGGCCCTGGACGACGGCGGGCACGTCCACCCCGGGGACGGTGACCGCCATGGCCAGCTTGATCGCCAGCTCGTCGCGCGGTGGGCTGGTCCGCGGCACCGGGGTGTCGAACCAGGTGCGCAGCTCCGCGCGTCCTGCTTCGGTGACCGCGTAGAACTGGTGCCCCTCCTCGTCCTCCCCCGCGGGCTCGACCAGGCCGTCGCGCTCCAGGCGGGACAGGGTGGTGTAGACCTGGCCGACGTTGAGCGGCCAGGTGGCACCGGTGCGCGCCTCGAACTCGGTACGCAGCTGGTAGCCGTAGCGCGGGCCCTGGTCGAGCAGGGCGAGCAGACCGTGACGGATGGACATACCGAGTATGTATACCCGGTATGCCCGGCGGGCTCAAGCGGCGCCCCCTCCCGGCGAGCGGGTACCGTCGTGCGGTGTGAGCCAGTTGCGCATCGCCACCTTCAATCTGTTGCACGGTCAGCCGCTCGCCCCGGACGGTGCTCCGCGGCCCTACCCCGCCGACGCCGGTGGACCGTTGGCGCAGGCGGTGGCCGCGCTGGACGCCGACGTGCTCGCCCTCCAGGAGGTGGACCGCTACCAGGCCCGCTCCGGCGGCACCGACCAGGCCGCCGTCGCCGCCAAGGCGATGGGCGCCGCGGACTGGCGGTTCGCCGCCGCGCTGCACGGGCGCCCGGCGCCGGTCGCGGGCTGGGTGCCGGAGCCCGCCGTCCCCGCCGGACTCCAGGTGTACGGGCCGAACGAGGTCGGCGACGACGCGCCGCCGTCGTACGGCACCGCACTGCTGACCCGGCTGCCGGTGCGGCACTGGCGGGCCCGGCGGTTCGCCCCGGCCCCGTTCGGGCTGCCGCTGCGGGTGGCCGGCCGGCGCGGGCTCACGCCCGTCCCGGACGAGCCGCGGGCCGCGCTGGCGGCCGTACTGGAGGGCGAGCACGGGCCGTTCACCGTGGTGGCGGCGCACCTGTCGTTCGTGCCCGGCTGGAACATGGCGCAGCTGGCGGGGATCCGGCGCTGGATCGCCGACCTGCCGCAGCCCTACCTGGTCCTGGGGGACTTCAACCTGATCGGCGCGGTGCCCCGGACGGTGCTGGGCGGGGCCACCGCGCTGGACCGGACGGCGCCCCGGGCACGGGTGCGCGAACTGCGGGCGGCCCGGCGGGCCCGGCCGGCCCTGGTCGAGCCGCGCCGGCGGCGGGTGCGCGAGCCCCGGGCGCGGCTCCAGGGCTGGTACGACCTGGCCCGCACGCCCACCTACCCCTCGCACCGGCCGGCCGTGCAGTTCGACCACGTGCTCGCGGTGGGCGTGCCGCGCACCGCGGTCGGCCCGGCGGCCGCCCCGCGGACGGTGGTGTCGGACCACCGCCCGCTGGTGGTGGAGGTCGGCCTCTAGGCGGTCCGGCCGGGCCGCCCGGTGCCGGGCGGTCAGCTCCGGGGGTGCGTCAGCTGCCCGTTCTGGTGCGGCAGGTGCGGCTCCGGCCCGAGCGGGTCGTACTGGAGCAGCAGCATCGCCGCGTCGTCGCCGAGCTGGCGGCCGACGTGGCGGACCACGTCCTGGTGCAGGCGTCGCAGGACGTCCACCGGGTGGCCGTCCGCGCAGTGCGGCAGCCGCTCGGCGAGCGGGTAGAAGACGCCCGCCCGGTCCCGGGCCTCGATGACTCCGTCGGTGAACAGCAGGACACGGTCCCCCTGCCGCAGCGGGACCTCGTGCACCGGCGGCCGGACGTCGACCGGGTCGAGGACGCCGAGCGGGGGCACCGTCTCGGCGAGCTCCAGCGGCCGGACCGGCTCGGTGCCCCGCAGCAGCAGCGGCGACGGGTGGCCGCAGTTGACGATCTCGGCGGTGCCGTCGGGCCGGACCCCGATCAGCACCAGGGTGACGAACTCCTCCTCCACGCCGGGGTGCTCGTTCTCGTGCAGGGCCCGGTCGAGGCTCACCGCGAGCCAGCCCGCCACCCGGTCCAGCGCGGGCTCCTGGTGGGCGGCCTCCCGGAAGGCGCCGAGCACGGCGGCGGCGGTCTCCACCGCGCCGAGCCCCTTGCCCCGGACGTCGCCGACCACGGCCCGGACCCCGTGCCGGGTGTTGACCACCTCGTAGAGGTCGCCGCCGATCCTGGCGTGCGCGGCGGCGGCCTCGTAGTGGACGGCGGCCCGGACGGTGCCGACCCGCTCGGGAACCGGCCGCAGCAGCACCCGGCGGGCGATCGAGGCGACCAGCTGGGCGTCGGCCAGCGCCTTCTCCTGGCGCAGCCGCAGGGTGGCGCTGACCCAGCCGATCGCGGCGACCAGCACGACGGCGAAGACGGTGGCGCTGTGCACGGACTCGCCGAGCGAGTCGCTGCTGGCGGCCATCAGGAAGGCCACGGCCTCGGTGCAGAGGCCGATGGCGAGCGGGTACCAGGTACGCCGGCTGACCACGGCGGCCAGCGCGGGAACGGCGGTGAGGGCCGGCTCGACCGTCACCTCGGTGTTGCTGACGTAGTCGAGGGCCACGACCAGCGCCATGCCGATGAACGGCAGCGCGAGCGCCGTCCTCGGCCAGGTGCCGGTCGAGCCCGGAGCGGTCCCCGGGGCCGGCCCGGCGAACCGCTCTCTCATCCATCCGGTCGCGCTCAACTTCGGTCTCTCCAGCAGAAGACGCCGGTGCCCCGTGGGCACCCGCGGTGATGACTGAGGGTTGGGGAATGCGGGCCTCGCTGGCGGCCGGAGCACAGGGGTTGACCGGTTACCGACCCCACAATAGGCACGAAACGTGCACTACGCACAGGTTTCGCCCGCTGCCGTGATGACTTGAATGCTCTGCGTGACTCATTCTTCACTGTTCCCGATCAGGAGCCGTTCCAACTCTTTTCGGTCGGGAAGTCCTGCGGGTTGTTCGACCCGACCGCTGCGGACGTACAGGAAGGACGCCGTGACCTGCTCCGGCGGAACTCCCAACTGTTCGGCCCAGGCGACCCGGTAGACCGCGAGCTGGAGCGGATCGGCGGTCTCCTCGCGGTGCGTCTTCCAGTCCACCACTTCGTAGCGTGACGCGCCGCCGAATTCCGACCGGCCGTCATCTTCCCGGTAGACCGCATCGATCCGGCCGCGCACCACCCGGCCCGCCAGCACCAACTGGAACGGCGCCTCGACCCGGTAGGGCGTCCGGTTCGCGTAGGGCGTGCGCAGGAACGCCTCCTTGAGCCGCTCCAGGTCCTGCTCGTCCTCGATGCCGTCGTCGTCGGCGCCCGGCAGCGCGCCCGGCTCGATCAGCAGCAGCGGCTCGATCCGGGACTGCACCCAGGCGTGGAACCGGGTGCCCCGGCGGGCGGCCGGCTGCGGCGGCCGGGGCATCGGGCGGGCCAGGTCGTGCGCGAAGCCGTCCGGATCGGCGGCCAGCCGCTGGAGCTGGGTGGCGGACAGCGCGGCGGGCAGCGGCACCTCCCGGACGCTGCGCCGGGACCGCTCCAACTCGCCGACCAGCGCGATGAGGTCGCGGTCCCAGGACTCGACCTGGCGGCGGTCCTCGGCGGCCATCGGCTCCGGTTCGGGGGCGGGCAGGCCGGCGAGGCGGCGGTGCACCACCGCGGCGACCCGGCGGCGGGCGTGCTGGGCCGCCGGATCCAGCGGCAGCGGCCAGGGCCGCTCGACGGGCGCGGCCAGCGCCGGGTTCTCGGCGCCCTTGGGCGGCTGCTCGGCCCAGTGTTCGAGCTCGCCGGCGCCGGGCCGCTCGCAGTGCGTCCGCAGCCGCTCCAGGAAGGCGGACGGGCCGCGCACGGTCTTCTGGCTGGGGCCCCACCAGTGCCCGGAGGCCAGCAGGAGCGACCGCGGCCGGGTGAAGGCGACGTAGCCGAGGCGCAGTTCCTCGGTGCCCGAGTGCTCGGCGAGCGCCGCCTTGAAGGCGGCCATGGACTTGCTGTTCCACCCGCCGCGCACATCGGGCAGGGTGGCCGCGTCGCCGCGCAGGGCGTGCGGCAGCACCCGCTTGACGCTGGTCCAGCGCTCACGCGTGGTCGAGGACGGGAAGGTGCCCCTGACCAGCCCGGGAACGGCCACGACGTCCCACTCCAGGCCCTTGGACTTGTGCGCGGTGAGGACCTTCACGGTGTCCTCCCCGCCGGGCAGGCTGCTGTCCAGCCCGCGCTCGTACTCCTGGGCGGCGCGCAGGAAGCCGAGGAAGGCCGACAGGCCCGGGTCGCCGTCCAGGTCCGCGAAGCCGGCCGC
The DNA here is from genome assembly GCF_040630735.1 of Kitasatospora sp. NPDC005748. NCBI lineage: Bacteria > Bacillati > Actinomycetota > Actinomycetes > Kitasatosporales > Streptomycetaceae > Kitasatospora > Kitasatospora sp. NPDC005748. Next base: position 67,801 of record NZ_JBEXYD010000007.1, on the reverse strand, counting down.
GACGTCCAGGAAGGCGTGCAGGGTCTCCCGGCGGCGGGCGGCCAGTGCCTGGGGGGAGGCGGCGAGTTCGACCTCCAGGCCGGTGACCGCGAGCACCCGGTGCAGCACGTCCATCAGCGGCTCGGCGAGCGAGCGGCGCAGCTCGCGCAGCTCCCGGGCGAGCCGGGCGAAGCGCGGCCTGGCCTCCGCGGAGAACGGCAGCTCGTCGGACCGGTCGCCGTCCCCGCCGGACGCCGGGTCCAGGAAGGTCTCCAGCGCGTCGGCCAGCGAGACCACCTCGGTCGGATCGGCCTCGGCGACGGCCGCGGCCAGCGCCTCGACGCCCTCCGGCCGGGCGGTGCGCACCAGCTCGGCGGCGCGCCGGCCGAGCAGGGCGAGGTCGCGCGGGCCGATCCGCCAGCGCGGGCCGATCAGCAGCCGGACCAGCGCCGCGTTGGCGGTCGGGTCCTGCAGCACCTCGCAGGTCGCCACCAGGTCGGCCACCTCGGGCAGTTGCAGCAGGCCGCCGAGTCCGACCACCTCGACCGGCACCTCCCGGGCGACCAGCGCCGCGTGGATGTCGGGGAAGGCCGCGCCGCCCCGGCAGAGCACGGCGATCCGGCCCGGGGCGGTACCGGTGCGGACCAGGTGGGCGATCGAGTCGGCCAGCCAGTCGATCTCCTGCGCGTGGGTGGGCAGCAGTGCGGCCCGGACGTAGCCCTCCTGCTCGGCGCCGGGAGCCGGGCGCAGCGCCTCGACGCCCTCGTGCATCGCGCGCAGCGGTTCGGCCAACTCGTTGGCGAAGGCGAGCAGCCGCCCGCCGCTGCGGCGGTTCTCGCTGAGCGAGTACCGGGCCGCCCCGGAGCCGTCGGCCTTCGGGAAGTGCCGGGGGAAGTCGTCCAGGTTGGCGACCGAGGCGCCGCGCCAGCCGTAGATCGCCTGGCAGGGGTCGCCGACGGCGGTGACGGGGTGGCCGGTGCCCCGCCCCTCGGGGCCGGCGCCGTACAGGCCGGCCAGCATCAGCCGCTGCGCGACCGAGGTGTCCTGGTACTCGTCGAGCAGCACCACCCGGTACTGGGCCCGGAGCAGCTCGCCGACCTCGGGGCGCTGCTGCGCGAGCCGGGCGGCGGCGGCTATCTGGTCGCCGAAGTCCATCAGCCCGGCCGCGGCCTTGCGCCGCCGGTACTCCTCGACCAGGCGCAGCAGCTCCAGCCGGGCCCGGGCGGTGACCGGCACGGCCCGCAGGTCGTCGTTGCCGAGCCGGACGGTGGCGAGGGTGTCGAGCAGCTCCTCGTCGAAGGCGCGCAGCGCGTCCGGCTCGACCAGGTGCTCGGCGAGCTCGCCGTCCAGCGCGGTCAGGTCGGCGACCAGGTTGCTGAAGGTCCCGGTGAGCGCCGGGAAGGGACCGCGCGCGGTGCGCAGCACCTTGGCGGCGAGCTGGAAGCGGGTGGCGTCGGCGAGCAGCCGGACGTCCGGCTCGATGCCGATCCGCAGGCCGTGCTCCTTGAGCAGGCGGCCGGCGAAGGCGTGGTAGGTGGAGATCTCCGGCTCGCCGAGCGCCTCCTCGTCCGGTTCGGCCACGCCGCCGAGCCGCAAGGCCGCGCGGACGCGTTCGGCGAGCTCCCCGGCGGCCTTGTTGGTGAAGGTGAGGCCGAGCACCTCCTCCGGGCGGACGGCCCCGGACCCGACCAGCCAGACCACCCGGGCGGCCATCACCGTGGTCTTCCCGGAGCCCGCCCCGGCGACGATCACGGCCGGCTCCAGCGGAGCGCCGATGGCCGCCATCTGCTCCCGGTTGAACGGGATGCCCAGCAGCTCCTTGAGCTGGTCGGGGTGGCTGAGCGCGGCGGTCACCCCGCAACGTTAACGGGCACCGCCGACAGTCCGGGCCCCTCGCCCGGCCCGCTGTGGCCACCCCCACACCGCGGCGCTCACTCCACCACCTGGGCGCCGTCACGCTGGGCCGAGCAGCTGCGACGGAAGGTGCAGCGGTCGCAGCCGCCGCCGGTCCGCGGCACGAAGCGCTCGGCGAGGACCCGCCCGGCGGCGTCGGCCAGCAGGTTCTCGATCCACGGCTCGCCGTCCGGCGGGTCCTGGCGCTGCACCTTGGGCGCCTCCGGGGCGCCCTTGTCGGGCTTGCGCAGCTGCACCAGCTCGGCCCCGCCGGAGTCGGGGACCCGGCCCTCGAACCCGGGCAGCTCGTTGAGCGCCCCGGCCCGGACGGCGAGCTGGTAGACCGCGAGCTGCTTGTGCTCGGGCAGCGACTTGTCGGTCGGCGCCTCCTTGCCGGTCTTGAAGTCCACCACGTAGGCCCGCCCGGCGTCGTCCTTCTCCACCCGGTCCATCGAGCCGCGGATCCGCACCGAGACGCCGCCGACGTCCAGCGTGACGTCGAAGCCGTGCTCGGTGGCGACCACGTCGCGGCCGCGTTGCAGGACGTGCCAGTTCAGGAAGCGCTCCAGGGCGGCCCGGGCCTCGGTCTTCTCCTGCTGGGACTTCCAGGGCGCGTCGAAGGCCAGCGCGTCCCAGACCGTGTCCAGCCGCTCCATCAGCACGGCGAGGTCGGCGGGGGTGCGGCCGGAGCCGACCTCGTCGGCGAGGGCGTGCACCACGTTGCCGAAGCCCTGGGCGGCCGAACCGGCGCCGCGCGCCTTGACCTCCTTGTCCAGGAACCACTGCAGCGAGCAGTTCTCCAGCTGCTCCAGGCCGCTGCCGGAGAGCCGGACCGGCAGATCGGCGCTGCGCAGCGGCTCGGGGGCGGCGGTGGCGTCGTCCAGGCCCCACCAGCGGTCCGGGTGGGCGGCCGGCACCAGCGGCAGGCCGTCCTCGTCGGCGGCCAGCGCCAGGGTGGCGAGCCGCTCGGCGGCGGCGCGGCGCAGCTCGGGCGACCGGGCCGGGTCGACGGTGACCGCGCGCAGCTCGGCGACCAGCGCGGGGACGGACAGCGGGCGGCGCGGGCGGTGGGTGACGTCCTCGACGGTGACCGGCGGGGTCCGGCGCAGCACCTTGCCGGTCCGCGGGTCGACGTCCTCGCGGTAGAGCTCGCGCAGGAAGCGGGACGGCTCGTCGCCGTCGTCGGCGGGGGCCTTGACGGCAGTGACGATCAGCCGCTCCTTGGCGCGGGTGGCGGCGACGTAGAAGAGCCGGCGCTCCTCGCCGAGCAGGGCGGCCGGGGAGAGCGGCTCGGCCAGGCCGTCGCGGCCGATCCGGTCGGCCTCCAGCAGCGAGCCGCGGCGGCGCAGGTCGGGCCAGAGGCCGTCCTGGACGCCGGCCACCACGACCACCCGCCACTCCAGGCCCTTGGAGCGGTGCGCGGTCATCAGCCGGACGGCGTCCGGGCGGACGGCCCGCACGGTGAGGGTGTCGGCCGCGATGTCCTGGGCCTCCAGCTCGGCGAGCAGGTCGAGGGCGCTGCGGTGGCCGGTGACCTGCTCCTCGGCGCGGGCGGCGGTCTCGAACAGGGCGCAGAGCGCGTCGAGGTCCCGGTCGGCGTTGCGGCCGGCCGCGCCGCCGCGCAGCGCCGCCCGCTCCAGGCGCTCGCGCCAGCGCCGGCTGCCGTCCCAGAGCTCCCAGAGCGCGTCCTCCGCGGTGCAGCCGCCGGCCAGCCGCTCGCGGACCTTGCGCAGCAGGGTGCCGAGGTCGCGGGCGCGCCGGGCGTGCGAGGGGTCGAGGGCGATCAGCCGCTCGGGCTCGGCGAGGGCCTCGCGGATCAGCTCCTCGGCCGCGCGGGGCACGGCCGCCGCCCGGCCGTCGGCGCGCAGCGCGGCACGCTCCTCCTCGCGCAGGGCGCGTCCGAGGCGGCGCAGGTCGGAGCCGTCCAGGCCGCCGAGCGGGCCGGTGAGCAGGGTGTGCGCGAGCTCGGTGGTGAGCGGGTCGGGGCCGGCGGCGCGGTCGTGCTTGTCCCGGGCGGCCTGCTCGGCGCAGACCCGCAGGGCGACCAGCAGCTGGGCGACGGCGGGCTCCTCGCGCAGCGGCAGGTCGTCACCGTCGATCTCCAGCGGGACGCCGGCCGCGCTGAGCGCCCGCCGCACCCCGGGGATGGACCGGCCGCCGGCCCGGACCAGGACGGCCATCTCGCCCCACGGCACGCCGTCCTCCAGGTGGGCGCGGCGCAGCAGGTCGGCGATCGAGTCCAGTTCGGTGCCCGGGGTCGGGTAGGTGTACACCTCGACCCGGCCGCCCTCGCGGGACGGCAGCAGGGCCCGGTGCTGGGCGAGCTTGTCGGCCGGCAGCCGGCCCATCGGCATCCGCCGGGCCAGCTCGCGGGAGGCGGCGAGCAGTACGGCGCCGGAGCGGCGGGAGACCCGCAGCACCTTGACCTCGGCTGGGCCGCCGCCGGCCTGCCGGAAGGTCTGCGGGAACTCCAGGATGCCGTTGATGTCGGCGCCGCGGAACGCGTAGATCGACTGGTCCGGATCCCCGACGGCGACCAGCTCCCGCCCGCCGCCGGCGAGCTGGCGCAGCAGCCGGACCTGCGAGGGGTCGGTGTCCTGGTACTCGTCGACGAAGACCACCTCGTAGCGCTGCCGCAGCCGCTCGCCCACCTCGGGGCGCTCGGCCAGCAGCACCGCGCGGTGGACCAGCTCGGCGTAGTCGAGCACCCCGCGCAGGTCCAGGACGTCCAGGTAGTCGGCCAGGAAGTGGGCGGCGGCCGCCCAGTCGGGGCGCTGCACGCCCTCGGCGAACCGCCGCAGCTCGGCCTCGCCGAGGCCGAGCTCCCGGCTGCGGGCGAGCACGGCGCGGACCTCGTCGGCGAAGCCGCGGGTGGTCAGGCAGGCCCGGAGGTCGAGCGGCCAGTCGATCCGGCCCCGGCCCCCGCGGGCGTCCTCGGCGCCGCCGGCCAGCAGCTCGCGGACCATGACGTCCTGCTCGGGGCCGGAGAGCAGCCGCAGCGGCTCGGCGTAGTCCTGAGGGTCCTGGTGGGCCCGGAGCAGCGCGTAGCAGAAGGAGTGGAAGGTGGTGGCCTGCGGGGCGGGGGCGGAGGCCCCGAGCCGGCCGGACATCCGGTCGCGCAGTTCCATCGCGGCCTTGCGGCTGAAGGTCAGCACCAGGATCCGCTCGGGGTCGGTGCCGCGCTCGATCCGCCGGGCGACGGCCTCCACCAGCGTGGTGGTCTTGCCGGTCCCGGGCCCGGCGAGCACCAGCAGCGGGCCGCCCGCGTGCTCCACCACGGCGCGCTGGTAGTCGTCCAGCACGGGCGGGGCGGGGAGCGCGAGGGGGCTTCGCACCAGACGGTAGGGGGAGCTCACGGACGTCCTGGGGGTCGTGCTTCGGGCAACGGCGGACGGGCCCGCGGCGGGGCCCGTCCGTATCGAGCCTACGATCCTGCCCCGTCATTCCCGTCCTCGCACCCGGTTCGGCGCTACCGGCCGTCCCAGCGGGCCCGCTTCAGGTCGACCCGGGGCGGGTCGGCGAGTTCGCGCAGCGGGGTGCCCTCCTCGCCGTACCGGGCGAGGGCGCGGTGCTCGTGTCCGGGCAGGAACCGGCCGTCCGCGCGGACCACCCGCCACCAGGGCACCGAGCCGCCGTACAGGGCCATCACCCGGCCGACCTGGCGGGGGCCGCCCTGGCCGAGGTACTCGGCAACGTCTCCGTAGGTCATCACCCGGCCGGGTGGAATCCGCTCGGTCAGGTCGAGAACCAGTTCGGCGAAGGGCGGCAGGCCGCCCGGTCCGGCGTCGTCGGTAGCGTCCGTCACCTGCGGCATTCTTCCTCCCCGGCCCGGGCGCGCGGCACGGTAAGCATGATCCGCCGCGCCCGATCCGGCCCCTGTCCAGCACGGGGCGCCGCGGCATGCCACCATCTTCGGGGCGGTGAGTGGTGATACGAGGACAAGACCAGATGACCGGGACGGCTGACGTGGGCGAGGGCGAGGACTCCGACGAGTCTTCCGACACCATGCCCGCAGGCCCCGGTGAAGAGCCCGCCGCCACGCCGACACCCGAAGTCTCCCTGATCAAGGACCGGACGATCAAGACCCCGCAGCCGACCGAACCCGGGGCCGTCCCCGGGACCGGGGCGCCCGGACCGGCCCCGGCCGGCGTCCCGGCCCAGCAGCCCGAGCCGCCCGCCGTCCCCGAGCCGTCCCCGGCGGCCGAGGAGCCGCCCCCGGTACCCGAGGAGCCCTTCCTGGTACCCGAGGGACAGGAGCGGCCGCAGGAGCACGCCGGGTACGAGGGGTACGACCCGCTGGACGACACCCCCTACCTGGACGTCGACGAACCGCTGCTCGCCGCCCGCGCGCACCGCCCGTCGGACCTGATCCGCTTCCTGGCCGGCGTCCTCGGCATAGTCGCCGTGTTCGTCCTGGCCGGGGTGGCGACCTCGACCACCACCGGCATCGAGCTGGACATCGCCTCCAACGCGCCGCGCTTCTCCCCGGTGCTCGCCACCATCACCGGCCTGGTCTCCAGCGTCGCGGTGCTCGCCGTCCCGCTCGCCTTCGCGGTCGAGCGCCTGATCAAACGCGACGGCCTGCGGGTCGCCGACGGCGTCCTCGCCTCGGTGCTCTCCTACGGCGTCTCGCTGGGCATCGACTGGTGGGTGGCCGAAGGCGCCTCCGAGCACATCCGGGACGCCCTCACCCGGCTGCCGATGGACAGCAACGGCACCCTCACCGACCCGGTGCACGGCTATCTGGCGCCGGTGATCGCCTACATGACCGCGGTCGGCATGTCGAGCCGGCCGCGCTGGCGGGTCGCCCTCTGGGTGGTGGTGGTCTTCAGCGGGCTCACCGAGCTGCTCGGCGGCTACACCACCCCGCTGTCCCTGCTGCTCACCGTGCTGATCGGCTGGTCCGTCGCGTACGGCACGCTGTACGCGATCGGCTCGCCCAACATCCGGCCCACCGGCCAGCACCTGATGATCGGCCTGCGCAAGGTCGGCTTCACCCCGGCCAGCGCCCACCGCGCCCCCGACGCCCCCGGCGGCACCCGCCGCTACTACGTCGGCCAGCAGAGCGGCCCGCCGCTGGACGTCCACATCATCGACCGCGAGCAGCAGGCCTCCGGCTTCTTCTACCGCGCCTGGCGGCGGCTGCGGCTGCGCTCGGTGGCCGTCCGCCGCAGCCCGCAGTCGCTGCGCCAGGCGCTGGAGCAGGAGGCGTTGATCGCCTACGCGGCCGCCGCCTCGGGCGCCCGCTCGCCGCAGCTGGTGGCCACCTCCGAGCTGGGCCCGGACGCCGCGATCCTGGTCTACGAGAACGTCGAGGGCCGCATCCTGGACGACCTCTCGGACGAGGAGGTCACCGACCGGGTGATGGCCTCGCTCTGGGAGTCCGTCGCCGCCCTGCACGAGCGCCGGATCGCGCACCGCCGGCTGACCGGCGAGTCGCTGCTGGTGGTCGACGAGAAGGCGGCCTGCCTGGTCAACCTCTCCGGCGGCGACATCGCCGCCACCGATCTGACGTTGCGCATCGACGTCGCCCAGCTGCTCACCACCTTCGCCCTGCGGATCGGCCCGGAGCGGGCGGTCGCGACCGCCAACGCCGTCCTCGGCGCCGAGCGGGTCGCGCAGGCGCTGCCGCTGCTGCAGCCGGTCGGGTTGAGCCGCTCCACCAGGGTCGACCTGAAGAAGCTCACCAAGGAGCGCAAGACCGCCGCCCGGGCCCAGGCGCTGGAGCAGGTCGCCGCCGGCGAGCGCACCCAGCAGCAGGCCGAGGAGGACATCGCGGTCGCCGGGGAGGACCTGCTCAGCCGGATCCGCGGCCAGATCCTCCAGATCGCCCCCGAGGCGCCGACCGAGACGGCCAAGCTGGAGCGACTGAAGCCGAAGAGCCTGATCATGGTGATCGCGCTCACCTTCGCCGCCTACCTCGCGCTGACCACCATCAAGCCGGCCCAGCTCAAGCTCTCCCAGATGGACTGGGCCTGGGCGGCCGTGGCGCTCGCCGCCGCCGCGTTCAGCTACGTCGCCGCCTCGATGAGCCTGACCGGCTTCGTCCCGGAGAAGCTGCCGTTCCGCCGCACCGTGGCGGCCCAGCTGGCCGGCTCCTTCGTCAAGCTGGTGGCGCCGGCCGCGATCGGCGGCATCGCGCTGAACACCCGCTACCTGCAGAAGGCCGGGATCCGCTCCGGGCAGGCGGTCGCCTCGGTCGGCGCGTCCCAACTGGCCGGCCTGGCCGGGCACCTGCTGCTGCTGTTCAGCTTCGGCCTGATCACCGGCAGCCAGACCAACGGGGACCTCTCGGCCTCCCGCGCGGTGATCATCGGCGTGCTGACCGCCGCCGTGCTCGCCCTGGTGGTCGCGGCCGTCTCGCCGCTGCGGCGGTTCGTGCTGAACCGGCTGCGCTCGCTGTTCTTCGGCGTGGTGCCGCGGATGCTCGACCTGATGCAGACGCCCAGCAAGCTGGTCACCGGCTTCGGCGGGATCCTGCTGCTGACGCTCTCCTTCACCGCCTGCCTGGACGCCTCGGTGCAGGCCTTCGGCGGCAGCATCAGCTTCTCGGCGGTCGCGGTGGTCTTCCTGACCGCCAACGCGGCCGGCTCGGCCATCCCCACCCCCGGCGGCATCGGCCCGGTCGAGGTCGCCCTGATCGGTGCGCTCACCGTCGCCGACGTGCCCCCGACGATCGCCACCCCGGCGGTCTTCCTCTACCGGGCGCTCACCTTCTGGCTGCCCGTGCTACCCGGCTGGATCTCCTACAACATGCTCCAGCGCAAGGGCGCCCTGTAGGGCCCCCGGGACGCGGGAAGGGCCCGCCGGATCGCTCCGGCGGGCCCTTCCGGCGTCTGCTAGTAGACCGGCTTGTGCGGCTCGACCTGGTTCACCCAGCCGAGCACGCCGCCGCCGAGGTGGACGGCGTTGGAGAACCCGGCCGCCTTCACCACGGCCAGCACCTCGGCCGAGCGGACGCCCGACTTGCAGTGCAGGACGATCTTCCGGTCCTGCGGCAGCGACTCCAGCGCGTTGCCCATCAGGAACTCGTTCTTCGGGATCAGCACCGCGCCGGGGATGTTGACGATCTCGTACTCGCCGGGCTCGCGGACGTCGATCAGGAAGATGTCCTCCTTGTCGTCCTGCCACTGCTTGAGCTGCTTCGAGGTGATCGTCGAACCGGCGGCGGCGGCCTGGGCCTCCTCCGACACGACGCCGCAGAAGGCCTCGTAGTCGATCAGCTCGGTGACCGTCGGGTTCTCGCCGCACAGCGCGCAGTTCGGGTCCTTGCGGACCTTCACCTGGCGGTAGTTCATCTCCAGGGCGTCGTAGATCATCAGCCGGCCGACCAGCGGCTCGCCGACACCGGCCAGCAGCTTGATCGCCTCGGTGACCTGGATCGAGCCGATGGACGCGCAGAGCACGCCCAGCACGCCGCCCTCGGCGCAGGACGGGACCATGCCCGCCGGCGGGGCCTCGGGGTAGAGGCAGCGGTAGCACGGGCCGTGCTCGGCCCAGAACACGCTGGCCTGGCCGTCGAAGCGGTAGATCGAGCCCCACACGTAGGGCTTGCCGAGCAGCACCGCGGCGTCGTTCACCAGGTACCGGGTGGCGAAGTTGTCGGTGCCGTCGACGATCAGGTCGTAGCCGGAGAAGATCTCCATCACGTTGTCGTTGTCGAGGCGCTCCTCGTGGAGGATCACGTCCACGTAGGGGTTGATCTCCTTGACGGAGTCCCGCGCCGACTCGCCCTTGGAGCGGCCGATGTCCGACTGGCCGTGGATGATCTGCCGCTGCAGGTTGGACTCGTCCACCACGTCGAACTCGACGATGCCGAGCGTGCCCACGCCGGCGGCGGCGAGGTACATCAGCGCGGGCGAGCCCAGGCCGCCGGCGCCGACGCACAGCACCTTGGCGTTCTTCAGCCGCTTCTGCCCGGCCATGCCCACGTCGGGGATGATCAGGTGGCGGGAGTACCTGCGGACCTCGTCGACGGTGAGCTCGGCGGCCGGCTCGACCAGGGGTGGCAGCGACACGGGGACTCCGATGGTCGTCGGTTCAGGTGGCCAGGGGCCGACCTCTAGTGGCTTCACGCTCCGCCACCGCGGTGGCTCAGCTAGGCCAACAGTGTCATGCCGCCCCGGTATTCCGAGACAGCCCGTCCGACTGGCGAGACAGCCGGCCTCGGATACTGGGACCGCCCACCGGAGCCCCCGGGGGCGGCGGACGACGGGCGCCCGGGAGCGCCGCGGCCCGCCTCAGCGGGGCCGTCGCGCGCCCGGGCACCACGGGCCGGCGGGTCAGACCCGGCAGGCCGTCTCCAGCCAGACGTCGCCCAGCGACTCCTCCAGCGGCACCTGTGTCCGCCAGCCGAGACGATCCCGGGCGGTCCGCACGTCCGCCTGGCGCCACGGCACCGGCTCGCCCGCCGGGCCCCGCCCCTCGGCCGGCCGTGCCTCCGCGGGCCGGTGGTACGGGCCGCCGTGCTGGCCCGCGTGCCGGTCCGCGTGCCGGTCGACGTGCTCGACCGGCCCGCCGGCCTGCGCGGGGAGCAGCACCGGCCGGTTCTCCTCCACGATCGCCCCCTCGAAGCCCGAGGCCCGGACCAGCAGCTGGGCCGCCTCGCGGGCCCGGACGGCGTGCCCGCTGCCGATGTTGATGACCCCGGTGGCCGCCGACACCGCCGCCGCCTGGATCGCGCGGGCGACGTCCCGGACGTCGACGAAATCCCGGTATCCGGACAGGTCCGGCATCCGCACCTGCGACTCCTCGCGCTCCAGCGCCCGGCGCAGCCCCTCGGCGAGCCGCCCGAACAGCGAGGCCGTCGGCGCCCCCGGCCCCACCACGTCGAACACCCGGAGCACCGCCGCGTCCAGCCCGGAGGCCAGCACCAGCTCCGTCCCGGCGAGCTTGGAGACCCCGTACGGGCCGACCGGACGCGGCTCGGCGCCCTCCGAGACGGGGACCCCGCCCGGCACCGGCCCGTACTCGGCCGCCGAGCCGACGTGCACCAGCCGGGCCGGCTCCCGGCTGCGCCGGATCGCCTCGCAGACCGTGGCGACGGCCAGCGTGTTCGCCCGGATCAGCGTCCGCGAGCTGCCGTAGGTGGCGCCCGCGCAGTTGATCACCACCTGGGGCGCGACCGCGTCCAGGAACCGGGCGAGCGCGCCCGGACTCCCGGTGGTCAGGTCGAAGCGGATGTCGGCCGAGTCGCGCCGGCCGAGCACCGTCACCTGCAACTCCTGGTCCACGAGCAGACGATCGGTGACCCGGCGGCCGATAAAGCCGTCGGCGCCCAGCAGCAGCACCCTCATCGGGGGTGTCCTTCCACGAAGCGAGGTCGGGTACGACCTGGCGGACAGAGTGAACAACGGGGAGGTCGAACGGTTCGGTGGGGCCGGGCTCAGCGGTGCGTGTCGGCCCGGCCGAGCAGCGGCCAGGCGTACGCCAGCAGGGCGAGCGCGACCGCACCTCCGCCGAGCAGCCAGGCCGTCGGCGCGGAGCGGCCCAGGAGGAGCGGCGCCGCGACGGCGGTCGGCCCGGCGAGCGCGCCCAGCGCGGCGGCGACGGTCCGGCCGGACCGGGCCAGCAGCGCGGGCAGCACCAGCAGCAGCCCGAGCACACCCTGCGCCGCCCACTGGGCGGGGTCGGCCCGCTCGGCCACCAGGTGGGGCAGTCCGCCGCCGTGGCCCGGCCCGGGCCGGGGCGCCACGGCCGTCAGCACCGCGAGGGCGGCGAAGGTCAGGACCGCGAGGACGGCCAGGTGCAGGGCGACGGCCACCGGCAGCACCGGCCGCATCCGGGCCCGGAACTCGGCGAGGGTGCCCGCCACGCACAGGTGGCCGCGGGCGATGTGCCGGAACCAGCGCGCCGCCCACTCGGCCGACCCGGCCGACAGCGCCGCGGCCAGCACCAGCGCGGCCGTCACCCGGGTGTCCCCGGTGCCGGACGCCCCGAACCCGGCGCCGACCCCGGCCAGCGGGAGCAGCAGCAGGGCGGCCACCCCGCACCCGTGGCCCAGCCCGGCCGGCCGCAACCGCCGGGCCCGCGGGCCGGGGCCCCCGGCGGACGGTCCGAGCCCGGCGTCCGGCAGGTCGACGGCCGGGGCGCCGGTCGCGGCCCGGTCGGCCCGCCCGGAGGCGGACACCGCCGGCCCCAGCGCGAGCACGGCGGCGGCCGGCAGCAGCACCGGCCACCGACCGGCCGCCCCGACGGCCGCCCCGACCGGTGGCACGGCCAGCGCCGCCGCCCGGAGCGCCGCACCCCACCGGCGCGGCCGGTGCCCGTCCGGCACCGCCGCCGGGTCCGGCGGCGGACGGCGCGGCACCCGGGCGTACAGCTCGTCGGCGAGCGAGAACAGATCGGCGTGCCGGCAGCGCGCGGCCGTCTCCGGCCCGCAGCCCGCCTCCTCCAGCCCGGCGGCGATCTCCAGCGGATCGACGGCCCGCTCGCAGAGCTCCCGGTGCTCCGCCATCACCTCCCGGACCGGATCGCCGAAGACTCCGGGCCCCGTGGCCGGGCCGCTGCCGGCGACCGGCGCGCCGCCGGCCATCAGAGGGCCTCCGCGAGTGCGCCGGGCCGCTCGGACGCCTCGCCCGCGTCCTCGTCCACGCCCTCGCCCTGCCCCTCGCCGACCGGCTGCCCGGTGCCGGCGCCGTCCCGGCGGTCGGCCAGCCAGTACTCGGCGGGCCGGGCGAACGGACGGGGCCGCTCGGCGGCCGCACCACCGGACCGGGCCGCCGGGAAGGCCGGCCACTGCGAGACCAGCTCCAGGTAGATCTCCCGGAACGCGCCGATCACCGGTTCCACGGCGAAGCGTTCCTGCGCCCGCAACCGGCCCGCCAGCCCCAGCCGGGCCCGCCGCTCCGGGTCGCGCAGCAGGGCCAGACAGGCGCCCGCCAGTGCCCGCGGGTCGCGCGGCGGGACGAGCAGTCCGGTCGGGCCCACCACCTCCCGGGCCACCCCGACGTCCGTCGAGACCACCGCCCGGCCGCTCAGCATCGCGTCGGCCAGCAGCCGGGGGCCGCGCTGCGAGAGTGCCGAGAAGACCACCACCGTGCCGCTCTCCCAGGCCGCCGCCACCGAGTCGGGCCGCCCGGCGAACTCCACCGCCCCGGCCACCCCCAGCCGGTCGGCCACCGCCTCGCAGTGCGCCCGGTAGCCCGGGACGGCCTCCTCGCCGTGGACCACCAGCCGGGCCGCGGGCAGCTCGGCGCGGACCCGCGCGAAGGCGTGCAGCATCAGCTCGGTGTCCCGGCCCGGCTCGAGCGCGCCCGCCCAGGCCAGCGTCGGCGCGGCCGGCTCCGGGCCGGCCGCGGCCCGGGCCACCGCCGGAGTGCCCTCGTGGACCACCCTGGTCCGCGCCGGGTCGGCGCCGCAGCGGCGCTGCCACCGCTGGTCGTGGGCGCTGCCGGGGGTCAGTATCGCGGCCTGCCGGTACGCCTCCTCGGTGAGCGAGCGGAAGAAGGAGAGCAGCAGGGCCCGGACCGGCCAGCGGTAGGGCGCCTCGCGGTAGCCGAGGTACTGCTCGCGCAGGTGCAGCCCGTGCTCGGTGACCACGAACGGCACCCCGTGCAGCCGCTTGGCCACCAGCGCCGGCAGCGCCGCCGGACCGCCGCCGACCACGTGGCAGAGGTCGGCCGAGCCGAGGCCGCCCGGCCCGGCGCCGTACCAGGGGGCCGAGAGCGGGCGCAGGCACTGCTCCAGCAGGTCCGCCGCGACCAGCACGTCACGGACCAGCGGCTGCCCGGCCGTGGTGTCGGCGCCGGGCGAGCGCCAGACCCGCTCCAGGGTGCGCCGGGCGGCGGCGGAGGCCAGGAACGCGGACAGGCCGCCGTCCTCCCGGGCGAGCGCCGCCAGCCGGTACAGCCCCGCCCCGAACGAGGCCCGCTCGCCCGGCATCACCAGGGCCCGGACCAGTTCCTCGTACGCCCGGGCGTACTGGCGTCCGCGCAGCGCGCCGGGCAGCCGGCCGGCCGGGCGGCGCCCCCACAGCGCCAGCTCGTGCACCGCCGGCCAGCGCCCCCGCGGGCACTCGGCGATGCCCGAACCGGCCGCGCCGGCCAGGACGAACAGCTCGAAGTCGTGCTCGGCGAGACCCTCCACCAGCCGGGCGCACCAGCCGCCGACGCCGTGTCCGGGGTGCGGACGGGCACCCTCGGTGAGCAGTGCAACGCGCACGGGAGACCTCCAGAACAGAACGGGACGACGGATGGCTGGAGCGGCTCGATCGGCACCCGGGCGCCCCGTGCGGGCACGGGTGCGGCCCGGGCGGAGGAGTCCGGTCGGCCGGAAGCACCGCGGCCCGGGCCGGCGGTCGCACCACCGGCTCCCTGCGTGCGGCCGCCCTCCGGCTCCTCCGGCGGCCGCCACTCCCCCACACCTGTTCGGTCCGCCAGCAGAAAGGTAGGACCGGGCCCCGGCCCTCCATCGGTCACATGCCTGGTTGCCACCTGAACGAGTGAACCGGCGTGACCTCGCCCCGGAGCGGGGCGTTACCGCCCGTCCGTCCCCCCGCCCCCGCCGGGGCCGCTCCGCACCGCCGCTCAGCCCCGCGCCGGCCGCTCCCGCGCCCCCGCTCAGCCCCGCGCCAGCAGCTCCCGCACCGCCCGGGCCACCCGCTCCGGGTGCTCCATCATCGCCACGTGCCCGGAGTCCGGCAGCACCAGCAGCCGGGCGTCCCCGAACGCCGCGCAGGCCCGCCGCGCCGAGCGGTACGAGACCAGCTTGTCGCGCAGCCCGTACACCAGCAGCGTGGGCGCCGTGACCCGCTCCGCCTGCCGCCAGAGCGCCTGCTCGCCCCGCTCGGTGTACGCCGAGACGATCCCGCGGGCCGAGCCGGTCAGCGCCCGCATCGCGTGCGGCACCGCGGTCCGCCGCCGGTACTCGGCCACCGCCTCGGCCCGGGCCGCCGGCGAGAGGCTCCGCGGATCCCCGTAGACCAGCCGCAGCAGCCCCTCGGTGGCGTCCTCCGGGCTGCGGCCGTTCGACGGCAGCCGGCCCAGCAGGGCGGGCAGGCCGGGCACCGCGAGCAGCCCAGTCGGCCAGGCGGTTCGCTGCGGTGGCAGCTCGGGCAGCGCGGGCGAGATCAGCGTCAGGCTGCGCACCAGATCGGGCCGGAGCGCGGCGAGCCGGACGGCGACGGCGCCGCCGAGCGAGTTCCCGAAGAGGTGCACCGGGCCGCGGCCGGTCTTCTCCAGGTAGCCGGTCACCGCGCGCACGTGCCCGGACACGGAGAGGTCGCCGTCGGCGGGCGGCGCCGAGTACCCGAAGCCGGGCAGGTCCACCGCCTCGCCGTCGACGAGGCCGGCCAGCCGGTCCATCAGCGCCGTCCAGTTGGCCGCCGAGCCGCCGAGTCCGTGCACGAAGAGTGCCTGCTCCCGGCCGTCGGCGGCCCCGCCGCCGGGCCGGTGCACCGCCAGTTCCGCACCGGCGGCGCCGACCGTCCGGACCCCCGCGGGATCCCCAGCCTCCGTACGTACCCGCTGCTCGGCGCCGCTCATGGTGGACGATGGTAGTGAGCCGCGGGTGCACCGGGGCCGTCCCAGCTCTTGTCGCACCACTGCCGTCGCCGGTGGTCAGCGCCGTATTGTGGGCTCCTGACAAGGGGGCTCGGTGCTTTTCTCACGCTCGCCAAGCGCGAACGCGGTTACCGAAAAGTAGAATCGGTCATCTTGCCAGCCCCGAAAACCCGTGAAGTGAGGAGCGCCGTGACGGCCATCCAGGAGGCGCAGGAGCGCCCGCGCGGTGCCCGCCTGCCGCGAAGCGCCCGCCGTGAACAACTGCTCGGTGCCGCCCAGGAGGTGTTTGTCGCGCAGGGCTACCACGCGGCCGCCATGGACGACATCGCCGACCGCGCCGGGGTCAGCAAGCCGGTGCTGTACCAGCACTTCCCCGGGAAGCTGGAGCTCTACCTGGCGCTGCTGGACAAGCACTGCGACGCCCTGGTCGACTCGACCCGCGAGGCGCTCGCGGCGACCACCGACAACAAGCACCGGGTGGCCGCGACGATGGAGGCGTACTTCAACTACGTCTCCAGCGAGTCCGGTGCCTTCCGGCTGGTCTTCGAGTCGGACCTGACCAACGAACCGGCCGTCCGCGAGCGGGTGGAGCGGGCCTCGGACGCCAGCGCGACCCTGGTCAGCAAGGTCATCCAGGAGGACACCGACCTCCCCGAGGCCGAGTCCAAGCTGCTCGCCGCCGGCGTCTGCGGCCTGGCCCAGATCACCGCCCGCTACTGGCTCTCCCAGGGCCTGGAGATCCCCCGCGACGAAGCCGTCCGGCTGGTCGCCAGCCTGGCCTGGCGCGGTCTGAAGGGCTTCCCGATGCACCCCGCCGCCGAGGCCGCCGAGGCGCAGGCCGCCGACCAGTGATCCGCCGACCTTCGCCAGGGCACTGATCCGGTGCTCTATGGTGAAGCCGTACGGCGCGATCACCACGAACGCTTGTCCCAGGCGGTCCGGTGACCGCGCGTGGCTGGCTGCAACCCGGAGGGACGGAAGTCGTGGAGGTCAAGATCGGCGTGCAGAACGCGCCGCGCGAGATCGTGATCGAGAGCTCGCAGACCGCCGATGAGGTCGAGAGCGCGATCGCCAAGGCGCTGGAGGGCCCCTCGAAGCTCTTCGCGCTGACCGACGAGCACGGCCGCCGCGTCATCGTCCCGGCCGAGCGCCTGGCGTACGTGGAGATCGGCGAGCAGGCCGCCCGCAAGGTCGGGTTCGGCACGCTCTGAGCTGCTTCGTGGTGCCCCGTTCCCCGCCCGGGGAACGGGGCACCACTGCGTGTACGGCCGGGTGGACCGGGGTACGGCGACAAGTGCGGCCGTCCGGAGCCGCCCACCGCACCGGGGAGGCACCCTTGCTGGTCGAGTCGATCGCCTTCGCCCTCGTCGGCCTGATCGTCGGGGCCACCGCGCTGCTGGCCCTGCCGGCGTACTTCCCGGCCGGCCGGGGGCTGACGCTCGGGACGGCGCTGGTGTCGGCCCTGCTCAGCGGGGTGATCACGCACTTCACGCTGGACGGCCGGGTCCCGGCGGCCAGCATCGGCATCGCGGCGGTCGCCTCGGCACTGCTCACCTCGGTGCTGGCCCGGCCCGACCTCGCGGCCGGGCGCCAGCCCGCCCACCGGCACCGCCCGCACCGGGCGGGCGCGCACCGCCGGCAGCGGCACGCCTGAGCCCGCCGGCCCGGCCGGGCAGCTCAGGAGGCGAGCCCCAGCGCGGCCATCCGCTTGGTGTGCGCCTCGGTGATCCGGTTGAACATCTTGCCGACCTCGACCAGGTCGAAGCCCTGCACCTGGACGCCGCCGACCAGCAGGTTGGAGAGCGCGTCGCGCTCGGCGACCACCCGCTGGGCCTGGCTCAGCGCCTCCCCCATCAGCCGCCGGCCCCAGAGCGCCAGCCGGCCGCCCGAGCGCGGGTCGGCCTCGATGGCCTGCCGCACCTTGTCGACCGCGAACTGGGCGTGCCCGGTGTCCGACATCACGCCGAGGACCAGGTCCCGGGTGTCGTCGTCGAGCCGCACGGCCACCTCGCGGTAGAAGTCCGTCGCGATCGCGTCGCCGACGTAGGCCTTGACCAGGCCCTCCAGCCAGTCCGAGGGCGCCGTCATCCGGTGGAACAGCTCCAGCGGCTCGACGAACGGCCGCATCGCCTCCTGCGGGTCCGCGCCGACCTCCGCGAGCCGGTCGTGCAGCCGCTGGTAGTGCTGGAACTCGGCGGAGGCCATCCGGGCCAGCTCGGCCTTGTCGGCGAGGCCCGGCGCGAGCTTGGCGTCCTCGGCGAGCCGCTCGAAGGCGCTCAGCTCGCCGTACGCGAGGGCGCCGAGCAGGTCCAGCACGGCCGCCCGGTAGCCCGGATCGGCCGAGCAGCTCGCCCAGTCCCCGATCGAGCCGGCCGTGTCGTCCTGCGTCTCACCATGGGTCTCCATGACCTGCCACCTTAGTCCGGCGCGGCCCCCCGCACACGCGCGGCGGCCCCCGGCACCCGCTCCGTGACCGGTGCGCGGGGAGCCCGGCGCGGAGCCGGCGCGACGGTCCGGTGCGGACGATGTCAGACGCGTCACGTGTTCGAGTCGTCGCGTGACTGTATGGTGGTAGCGAGGTCCGTAGTGCTCGCACGGTGTCACCGCCGTCTCGGTGCGCCGGGCAAGCCCGCTTCGTAGCGGCACCGTCCGGCAGGACGTGCCCGCACCGGAAGCCGGGCACTCACGTACGCGGATGCCCGGTCGGAGAGCCGATCGGCTCCGACCATGGCTTGGACTTCAAGCCTTGGCACCGCATCAGTGGCCGAGCGAGGGCCGCCGAGACCGCGCCGCACGGCGCAAGGTCCCGCGCAGGTCCCTCAAGGGAATCCTCCCCGACGCCGCCGTGACCGCGCCCCTCACCGGGCCCCGCGGACCGGCCGGCCGCAGGGACCGGCGCGGTTGTGCGTCCACGCAGCTGTACCAGGGCCGTCCAGGCCCGTACGCAGCAGCGCGGCTGCCCGCCCGCCGCTCGTTCTCGGCCCCTCCACACGGAAGAGGCAGCACCCTGTCCACCAACGCTGAACCCATCAAGACCACTTTCCGGGACCTGGGGATCCTCCCGGAGACCGCCGAGGCCCTGGAGGCCGTCGGCATCATCCACCCCTTCCCCATCCAGGAGATGACCCTCCCGGTCGCGCTGACCGGCCACGACGTCATCGGCCAGGCCAAGACCGGCACCGGCAAGACCCTCGGTTTCGGCCTTCCGCTGATCGAGCGGGTCGTCGTCCGGGCCGACGTCGACGCCGGCCGGGGCACCGAGGAGCAGCTCCACGAGGCACCGCAGGCGCTGATCGTCGTCCCGACCCGCGAGCTCTGCACCCAGGTCACCAACGACCTGCAGACCGCCGGCAAGGTCCGCAACGTGCGCGTGCTCGCCGTCTACGGCGGCCGGGCCTACGAGCCGCAGGTCGAGGCGCTCAAGAAGGGCGTCGACATCGTGGTCGGCACCCCGGGCCGCCTGCTGGACCTGGCCGGGCAGAAGAAGCTGGACCTCTCGCGGGTCCGCTCGCTCGTCCTGGACGAGGCCGACGAGATGCTCGACCTGGGCTTCCTGCCCGACGTCGAGAAGATCCTGACCATGCTGCCGGCCAAGCGGCAGACGCTGCTGTTCTCGGCCACCATGCCGGGCCAGGTCATCAGCCTCGCCCGCCGGTACATGAACCAGCCGACCCACATCCGCGCCGCCGCGCCGGACGACACGGGCACCACCGTGGCCAACACCGAGCAGCACATCTTCCGTGCGCACTCGCTGGACAAGGTCGAGCTCGTCTCGCGCATCCTGCAGGCCGACGGCCGCGGGCTGGCGATGATCTTCTGCCGCACCAAGCGCACCGCGGCCGACGTCGCGGACCAGCTGACCCAGCGCGGCTTCGCGGCCGGCGCCGTCCACGGCGACCTCGGCCAGGGCGCCCGCGAGCAGGCCCTGCGGGCCTTCCGCAACGGCAAGGTCGACGTCCTGGTCTGCACCGACGTCGCGGCCCGCGGCATCGACGTCGAGGGCGTGACGCACGTCGTCAACTACCAGTGCCCCGAGGACGAGAAGACCTACCTGCACCGGATCGGCCGGACCGGCCGCGCCGGCGCTTCCGGCACCGCCGTCACCCTGGTCGACTGGGACGACATCCCGCGCTGGCAGCTGATCAACAAGGCACTGGACCTGTCGTTCAACGCGCCGGAGGAGACCTACTCCACCTCGCCGCACCTGTTCGAGCTGCTGAAGATCGCCAAGGGCACCACCGGTGTGCTGCCGCGTTCCGAGCGGACCCGGGCCGGGCTGGGCGCTGAGGAGGTCGAGGACCTCGGCGAGACCGGCGGTCGCGGGGCCCGCTCGGCGCCCGGTCGCGCCTCCAAGGGCGGCCGGACCGGTGGCGGCCGGGGCGCCGCCCCCGTCGCCGAGGCGGCCGAGGAGAAGCCCGCCCGCCGGGCCCGCGAGCGCCGTCGCACCCGCGGCGGTTCCACGGTCGAGGGTGACGCCGTGCTCGACGCGACCACCGAGGCCGTCGCCGCGGTCGACGCCCCGGCGGCTCCGGCCGTCGAGGGCGCCGAGGGCGAGGGCGCGGCCCCGCGCCGCCGCCGTCGCCGTCCCCGCGCCGCCGCTGGCGAGACCGCCGTCGACGCGGTGACCGAGGCGCCCGCCGCGGTCGCCGAGGCCGCCGCTCCGGCCGCCGCCGTGCAGACCGCGGAGAAGTCCGAGGGGAAGCCGGCCGTGAAGCGGACCCGTTCGCGGGCCAAGGCGACGACGGCCGAGCCGGTCGCCGAGGCCGCCGCGGCCCCAGAGGCCGGCGCGGACGCCCCGGCCGAGGCCGCGGCCCCGCGTCGTCGGGCCCGTACCCGCCGCCCGGCGGCTGCCGCCCCCGAGGCGGCCCCGGAGAGCTGATCCGGTCACGCACCACGCGCAGGGGGCGACCCCGTCCGGCCACCGGGCGGCGTCGCCCCCTGCGGCGTTTCCACCCGGCTACGCTCGGCGTCACCGGCGCCAGTCGCCCCGCCGCACCGCACCCGCGCACGCAGGAGATCGCCCATGAGCACGCCGCCGTTCCTCACCCTCCCCCGCTGCGCGCGCGCCCTGCGGGTGCCGACGGCGCGCGGGGAGTTCGCCGCGCTGCGGGCGGAGCCGGCCGGCGCGGTCCGCGGGACGGCCCTGCTCGTGCCCGGGTTCACCGGCAGCAAGGAGGACTTCATCGCGCTCCTGGAGCCGCTCGCCGCGGCCGGCTACCGGGTGACCGCGGTCGACCAGCGCGGCCAGTACGAGAGCGGCGGCCCCGACGATCCGGCCGCCTACGCGGTCGACGCCCTGGGGGCGGACGTCCGGGCGCTCTCCGAGGTGCTCGCCGAGGGCGACGCGCCGCTCCACCTGCTCGGCCACTCCTTCGGCGGCCAGGTGGCTCGGGAGGCCGTCCTGGCGGCGGCCGCCGACGGTCCGCTGCCGTGGAGCTCGCTGACCCTGATGTCCACCGGACCCGCCTCGATCGAGCCCGCCGAGGCGGAGCGGACCAAGCTGCTGATCGGCGTGCTGCCGTCGATGAGCCTGGAGGAGATCTGGCAGGTGCTCCAGCAGATGGAGCAGCAGGCGGAGCAGACCGGCGGCGACCGGGCCCGCCGCCCCGCCCCCGAGGTCGCGCAGTTCCTGCACCGCCGCTGGGTGGCCAACGTGCCGCAGGCGCTCGCCACCACCGGCGCCCATCTGATCGCCGCGCCCGACCGGGTGGACGAGCTGGCCGCGACCGCGGCCGCGCTGCCCGTCCTGGTGCTCTCCGGGGTCCGGGACTACGCCTGGCCGGTGCCGGAGCAGACCCGGATGGCCGAGCGGCTGGGCGCCCGCCGCGTGGTGATCGAGGACGCCGGCCACTCCCCCAACGCCGAACGGCCGGAGGCCACGGCCGAGGCCCTGCTGGCCTTCTGGGGCTGAGCCCGGACCACCCCGGGGCGGGGCGCCGGCGCCCCGCCCCGGGAAGTCCCACGACAAAAGTCGTTAGTTGCGGTAATATTTGATTCTGTCCGGGAATCATCGTCGGGGTCGACGCTGGCGACAATCCGCCGAAACCTGGGCTTTACGGACGGGCAACGGCCCGGTAGCAGCACCACGAGACAGTGGTTCACGAGGTACCAGACGTACTTGGCAAGCAGGGGGAGCCCCTTTGCCTCAGCAGACCGTCGACCGTTCGATCCGACAGACCGCGAAAGGGCTGATACCCACTCAGCCACGACCGCCCCGCCCGCCGGGGCAAGAGAAGGAGAGGCCCATGCGCTTCGAGATCGTCCGGCTGGACGACGCCCACGGCACCGCCACCGACCGCGTGATCGCCGACGCCGAGACCGTCCGCGAACTCGTCCAGGCCGCCGCCCGCACCGGCGAGCGCCTGCTCATCCGTCCGTGCCCGACCGTCTGACCCAGCGCGGCGCCTCCGACCGGGAGCCCTCACCCGCCGCCGAAGAGCCGGGAGCGTCCGATCCCGACGTTCCGATACCCGACTGACGCCCCGTCACCGCGATCGCCGTTGACGGGGCGTCAGTGCGTCCGGCCCGGCCCACCCGGAGCGGCACCGACGTTTGCCACCGGCCGCCGCTGGACATTCCCTAGCGGGAACCGCCCGCAGCGCGCCCGCCCGGCGCCGAACGGGTGTCCGCACCGACAGGTACCGCCGCGCCCTCCGTACGGGTGATCGTCCTTGACGCGGCGGTCCGGAGGGAGGAGCGTTGTCGGCTATGAGGGGCGAGCCTAGCTGCCCGAGGTGCGCCGGTCGGGTCCGCGCCCCCGGTCTGTTCTCAGACACCTGGCAGTGCGACCGGCACGGAGCGGTGCACCCGATGCAGCCCGTGCTGCCCCCGAGCGTGGAGGCGCTCGGCGTGGCCGTCGCCCGTTCCCAGGTCCCCGTCTGGCTGCCCTGGCCGCTCCCGGTCGGCTGGCTCTACACCGGCATCGCGCACGTCGGCGACGACGTCTCGGGCGCCCGGGCCACCGCGGTCGCCTGCTCCGGACCGGCGCCGCTGGGCGGCTTCGGAGAGCTGGTGCTGGTCGCCGAGGAGCTGGGCGTGGGGCTCGGCGCCCGGTACGCGGGCCTGTCCGGGCCGGACCCGGGCGAGTCCGTCTCGCTCTACAAGCCCGCCGACGCCAAGCTGATGGCAGCCGGGCGGCCCACCCCGATGTTCCACGTCCCGGACGCGCCCGCCGATCGCGCGGTGTTCGTCGGCGAGGCCCGCGGCCTCTGGCTCTGGGCGGTCGCCTGGCCCGAGCAGTCCGCCCTGGTGATGTACGACGAGCTCGTCCTCACGGATCTGCGCGAGGCCGGCGCCGAGCTGGGCCTGCTGCCCTGCGGCGCGCTCTCCCCCCAGCTGCTGGCCTGACGGCCCGCCGGGCGCCCGCACTATCCTGGGCGGCACCCGCCGCCCACCCCAGGAGCCGACCCCGTGCGCATCGACCTGCACGCCCACAGCAACGCGTCCGACGGCACCGACAGCCCGGCCGAGCTGGTCGCGGCGGCCGCCGCCGCGGGCCTGGACGTGGTGGCGCTCACCGACCACGACACGGTGGCCGGTCACGCCGAGGCCGCCGAGGCGGTCCGCGCGCTGCCCTCCGGCACCCGGCTGAGCCTCGTCCCGGGCGCCGAGCTGTCCTGCGCGGTGGACGGCATCAGCCTGCACCTGCTGGCCTACCTCTTCGACCCGGCCGAGCCGTCCTTCGCCGACGAGCGCGAGCTGGTGCGCACCGACCGGTTCCGCCGCGGGCGGGCCGTCGTCGAGCGCTGCCGCGCGCTGGGCGCCGACATCAGCTGGGAGCAGGTCCAGCGGATCGCCGGCACCGGCTCGGTCGGCCGGCCGCACATCGCCAGCGCGCTGGTCGAGGCGGGGGTGGTGGCCACCGTCTCCGACGCCTTCACCCCGCAATGGCTGGCCAACGGCGGCCGGGCGGACGTCCGCAAGCACGAGACCGACCCGGCCGAGGCCGTCCGGCTGGTCCGCGCGGCAGGCGGGGTGCCGGTCTTCGCCCACCCGGGCGCGGTCAAGCGCGGGCGGACCGTCTCCGACCAGGTGATCGCGGACCTCGCGGCGGCCGGGCTCGCCGCGCTGGAGGTCGACCACATCGACCACGACGAACCCACCAGGGCCCGGCTGCGCGGACTGGCCGCCGACCTCGGCCTGCTGACCACCGGTTCCAGCGACTACCACGGCACCCGCAAGAGCGTCCGGCTCGGCGAGCACACCACCGACCCCGGCGTCTACGAGGCGCTGCTGGCCCAGGCCACCGGCGCGAAGCCGATCGAGGGCTGAGCCCACCCGGGCCGGACGCGCGGGCGTGCGGGAGCACACGGCCGGGCCCGTCGGGGGCGCGCGCCCCCGCTGCGGCGGGCGCTGCGGACCCCGGTGACCGGGCGTCAGTCCAGCGGCACCCCGCGGCGGTCGGCGTCGCGCAGATCGGTGCCGTGCTTCAGCCAGCGCTCCTCCAGCGCGGCCGCGCCGTGCACCCGCTTCCAGCCGGCCTCGTTGGGCGTCATCGGCAGCAGCGGGAGGAAGCGCACCGGGTCGGCCGGCTCGTCGAGCTCCAGGTCGGGCACCAGACCGCCCGGTTCGGCGGCCAGCACCGAGGTGAACGGCGCGCCGTCCCAGAGCGGGGAGCCGAGGTCCAGCGAGCCGCCGGGGGCCAGCACCAGGCCCTCCACCTGCGGCGTCGCGGCGAAGGTGGCCAGGGTGCGGAGCACGGTGTCACGGGCCCCACGGATCGTCAGCAGCAGTTCGGCGCGGGGGCCGCGGACCTGGTCGGCGACCGGCGCGGTCGGGTCCGCCATCGGCGCGGCGGCCATCCCGAGCGTGGCGTAGCGGACCAGCCCCTCGGCGTCCGGACCGAAGCGCAGCACCTCGATCCGGTCCGCGCCGAGGAAGGTGACCGCGGCGCGGCCGCTCGGCTCGCCGAAGGTGGTCAGCAGCCGGGCCTCGACGGCGGCCAGCACGGCCTCCCGGGAGAGGCCGGCCGGGTCGTGGGAGCCGCCGGAGGGGTCACCGAAGAGCGGGAAGTCGTGCGCCATGCCGGTGAGCGTAACCGGTGCGGCCGCGGAGCCGGCAGGACCACCGGGAGAACGTCGCAGCGACGATGCCCGGTCAGATGTTAGTGTGAGCGACTGGCCACCGGGGATCCTCTCTCCGGGGCAGCGGCGTGAAGGAGGTGGTTGCGGTGGATACCAGCCGACCATGCAGTACCGGCAGCTCTACCCGGCCCGGACGCCTTCCCCGTACCCCTCGCCTCGCAGGCTGAAACAGCGGCACCAGTAGCCGATCGGCAGCCGCGTTCTTCGAGACGGACCCAGGCGAAGTCGGCCCCGGCCGGGAGAGCACCCTCACCGGCGTCCGGTCGTTCCAGCGCGAGCCCCAGCAAGGCCGAGGACCGACCGCAGGCGTCATTCCACCGGTGTTCCATGCCGTCGCACCACGGCCATCCGCCACCGTGCCGCCGTGCGGCGGCTCCTGCCCAGGGAGCCTGCCATGTCGATGATCAACAGCCTGCGCGCAGCCGTCCGCACCAACCGCCGCCGTTCCGCGAGCGGCCTGTTCGACTCGATCCACCCGGGCCAGTCCGCCTCCGCGGTGGTGGACTGCGCGGTGTACCAGTCCGGCAAGCGGCACGGCGAGAGCTGCAGCCCGCGCGAGGCAGCCCGCCGGGTGAAGGCCTCGCAGCAACTGCCGGACGGCGCGGCATCGTTCAGCTGGATCGGACTGCACGAGCCGACCGAGGCCGAGTTCGAGGGCATCGCACAGCGCTTCGGCCTGCACCCGCTGGCGGTCGAGGACGCCGTCCACGCGCACCAGCGGCCCAAGGTCGAGCGGTACGACGACGTGCTGTTCGCCGTCTTCAAGACGATCCGCTACGTCGAGCACGACCAGCTCACCCCGACCAGCGAGGTGGTCGAGACCGGCGAGCTGATGGTCTTCGCAGGGCGGGACTTCGTCATCACCGTCCGGCACGGCGGGCACAGTTCGCTGCAGGAGCTGCGGCACCGGCTGGAGGCCGACGCGGACGGTTCCGGGCTGCTGGCCAAGGGCCCCTCCGCGGTGCTGCACGCCATCGCCGACCACGTGGTGGACAACTACCTGCTGGTCGCCGACCGGCTCCAGACGGACGTCGACGAGATCGAGTTCGACGTCTTCTCCAACAAGGGCGGCCGGGGCACCGACGTCGGCCGGGTCTACCAGCTCAAGCGCGAGGTCCTGGAGTTCAAGCGCGCGGTGACACCGCTGCTGCGGCCCATGCAGCAGCTCTCCGAGCCGCTCCAGCGGCTGGTCGACCCGGACATCCAGAAGTACTTCCGGGATGTCGCCGACCACCTCGCCCGGGTCACCGAGCAGGTGCACGGCTTCGACGAGCTGCTGAACTCGCTGCTCCAGGCCAACCTGGCCCAGGTGTCGGTCGCGCAGAACGAGGACATGCGCAAGATCACCGCCTGGGCGGCGATCTTCGCCGTGCCCACCATGATCACCGGCGTCTACGGCATGAACTTCGACTACATGCCGGAGCTGCACCACGAGTACGGCTACCCGATGGTGCTCGGCAGCGTCGTCCTGATCTGCATCGGGATGTACCGCGGCTTCCGCCGCAACGGCTGGCTGTAGCCGGCCGTCACCGCCGGCCGCCCCGGGCGACCAGGACCAGGCCCAGCAGGATCAGCACCACCGCCGGGTAGGCGGCCACCGGGGGCCACTGCCCGAGCCAGAGCGCCGCGATCAGCGCGGCGCCCGGGGTCTCCAGCAGGATGGCGGTGGAGGTGACGGACGGGCCGAGGGTGCGCACCACCCGGTTGCTGAGCGAGTGGCCGAGCAGCTGGGCGGTGACCATCAGCAGCACGATCTGCCACCAGACGCCGGCCGGCCAGCCGGCCATCGGCGTCCCGGCCACCAGGCAGACCACCAGCAGGACGGCCGCCGTGGTGGCGTAGCAGACCAGGGTGTAGGCGGTGGTGCTGACGGTCCGGCGGACCTCGGCCCCCAGCAGCATGTAGCCGGCCGCGGCGAGGCCCGCGCCCAGCGCCAGCGCGTCGCCCAGCAGGGCCCGCGGCGAGAGCGTGAGGTCGACCCCGGTGAGCACCAGCACACCGGCGAACGCCACCGTCATGCCGATCCACACCGCGCGGGGCGCCCGCACCCCGCCGAGGCGCATCAGCAGGATGGTCCAGAGCGGCGTGGTGGTCACCAGCGCGGTCGCCGAGGCCACCGAGGTCATCCGCAGGCTCGGCATCCAGAGCGCGAAGTGCACGGCGAGCAGCGCGCCGGCCGCCGCCGCCAGCAGCAGTGCCCGGCGGCCGATCCCGCGCAGCTCGGCCCGGTGCCGCAGCAGCGCGTACGGACCCAGCACACCGACCGACATGACGTTGCGCCAGAACGCGATCGCCAGGGCGGGCGCGGCGGTGGCGCTGATCAGCGGCGCGGAGAGCGAGATGCCGGAGACCGAGACGGCGAGCAGCAGCAGGTCCAGCCTGGGGAGCGGGTGCGGCGGCGGCGCGGCGGGGCCGGACACGGTGGCGGGGGCTGCGGTCTCGGGCCGGGTCGGCACGGTGCTCCTCGGGCTCGGGGTGGGAGTCGGG
This sequence comes from Kitasatospora sp. NPDC005748, assembly GCF_040630735.1. Classification (NCBI taxonomy): domain Bacteria; kingdom Bacillati; phylum Actinomycetota; class Actinomycetes; order Kitasatosporales; family Streptomycetaceae; genus Kitasatospora; species Kitasatospora sp. NPDC005748. The sequence continues at coordinate 40,857 of NZ_JBEXYD010000007.1, read as the reverse complement.
CGGCTCCTAAGGTAAGGCCCGTGCGGCCGTCTTGGAACTGTCGCCCGACCGGTGAGACACCCCGTGGACAGCCCAGGCCGTACGCTGTCCGCCATGGACCGTACGCCCGCCGCAGCCGCCACCGCCGACGACTTCCTCGACCAGGCCCTCCTGGAGGAGGCCGCGAAGAAGTCCGGCCTGCTCTGGGTGCGCGCGGACGGCCAGGAGCACAGCCGCCCGCTCTGGCACGCCTGGCACGACGGCGCGGTGGTCGTGGTCGGCGACGGCGCCGAGCAGCCGCTGCACGGCCTGACCGCCGGGGCCGGCGCGGTGGTGACCGTCCGCAGCAAGGACAAGGGCGGCCGTCTCACCGGCTGGACGGCCCGCGTGGTCGAGCCGGAGCCGCACGGCGAGGCCTGGCTGGGCGCCGTCGAGGAGCTCAAGGGCAAGCGGCTGAACGCGCCCGACACCGACACCATCGCCGACCGCTGGGCCCGCGAGTGCCGGGTGCTCCGGCTGGAGCCGGTCGGCACCGGGCGGGACCTGCTCGCCGAACACCCGGGCGCCATGCCCGACGAGTCCCACGCCACCGCGCCGCTGCCCACCTCGGCCACCACCCGCGAGCCCGTACCGGCCGGCCTCCCGAAGCTGCTGTTCAAGCGCCGCAAGCGCTGAGCCCGCGCCGCGCCGCCGCTCAGCCCTCCCCGGACGGCCGGATCGGCGCCGTGGCTCGTCGGGCCGGGTGCGGGACGCGCGGGTAGCCTGGGGCTGGTCCGACAAGCCGCGGGCCGCGCCCGCGCGCTCCTGGGGGCGCCGAGCGAGCGAGGGAGTCCATGGCAGGGGCAGGCAGCCGGGTCTTCATCTCGCACCTCTCCGGCGTCGCCGTCTTCGACCCGAACGGCGACCAGGTCGGCCGGGTGCGCGACGTGGTGGTCACGCTCCGCCTCGGCGGCCGGCCGCCCCGGGTGCTCGGTCTGGTGGTCGAGGTGATCGGCCGGCGCCGGATCTTCCTGCCGATGACCAGGGTGACCAGCCTGGAGTCCGGCCAGGTGCTCACCACCGGCGTGATCAACATGCGCCGCTTCGAACAGCGCCCGTCCGAGACCCTCGTGCTCGGCGAGCTGCTGGACCGCACCGTCAGCTGGACCAAGACCGGTCAGGACGTCACCGTCCTGGACGTCGCGATGGTGCAGACCCGGCTGCGCGAGTGGGAGATCAGCAAGGTCTTCGTCCAGGTCGGCCGGGTCGGCCGGCTGCGCAAGGCCAAGGGCGAGTCGCTCACCCTGGACTGGCAGGACGTCACCGGCTTCAGCCTCACCGAGGAGGGCCAGGGCGCCGCCAACCTGCTCGCCACCTTCGACCAGCTGCGCCCCGCCGACCTCGCCAACGTCATGCACCACCTCTCCGCCAAGCGCCGCGCCGAGGTGGCCGCCGCGCTCGACGACGAGCGGCTCGCGGACGTCCTGGAGGAGCTGCCCGAGGACGACCAGGTCGAGATCATCGGCAAGCTGAAGGACGAGCGCGCCGCCGACGTGCTGGAGGCGATGGACCCGGACGACGCCGCCGACCTGCTCTCCGAGCTGCCCGGCGACGAGGCCGAGCGCCTGCTCCAGCTGATGGAACCGGACGAGGCCGAGCCGGTCCGCCGGCTGCTGCGGTACGAGGAGAACACCGCCGGCGGTCTGATGACCACCGAGCCCATCGTGCTGGAGCCGGACGCCACGGTGGCCGAGGCGCTGGCCCGCGTCCGGGTCGCGGACAACAAGCCGGCGCTGGCCGCGCAGATCTTCGTCTGCCGCCCGCCGAACGAGACGCCGACCGGCAAGTACCTGGGCACCGTGCACTTCCAGCGGCTGCTGCGCGAGCCCCCGTACACCCTGGTCGGCTCGCTGGTGGACGACGACCTCGACCCGCTGCCGCCGGACACCCCGCTGTCCCTGATCACCAGCTACCTGGCGACGTACAACATGGTCGCCGCGCCGGTGGTCGACGAGGCGGACCACCTGGTCGGCGCGGTGACCGTCGACGACGTGCTCGACCACCTGCTGCCGGAGGACTGGCGCGAGGCCGCCCTGCACGGACCGGACGACGAGCGAGAGGTGCTGACCGGTGGACGCTGACCGCAAGGGCCGACGGGAGGACACCCCCCGCCAGCGCCTCCAGGGCGAGCTGCGCCAACTGCGCCAGCTGCGCGAACTGCGCGCCCGGGAGGGCGCCCGCGAGCGCCGCGCCGAGCCCTCCACCGGCGTCGCCTCCCGCTCCCGGCTGGACCAGCCGCGGACCACCAGGCCCGGCCTGATCACCCTGCCGACGTACGACCCGGAGGCCTTCGGCAAGCTCTCCGAGCGGATCGCGCGCTTCCTGGGCACCGGGCGGTTCATCGTCTGGATGACCGTCGTCGTGGTCGTCTGGGTGGGCTGGAACACGGTGCTGCCGGACGCCGTCCACTTCGACGACTACCCGTTCATCTTCCTCACCCTGATGCTCTCGCTGCAGGCCTCGTACGCGGCGCCGCTGATCCTGCTGGCGCAGAACCGCCAGGACGACCGGGACCGCGTCAACATGGAGCAGGACCGCGCCCGCAGCGATCGGAACATCGCCGACACCGAGTACCTGACCCGGGAGGTGGCGGCCCTGCGCCAGGGCCTCGGCGAGGTCGCCACCCGGGCTTTCATCGCCTCGGAGCTGGGCGCGGTCCGCTCCGAACTGCAGTCCCTGCTCAAGGAGATCGACGAACGCCGGGAGGGTTCCGGGATGCTGTGACCGGCAGCACGCTACCGACCGGTTAAGCGGTACGCCCGGCGCCGTACCATCAAGGCATGGCCAACGAGACAGAGGTCGCGGCCGGCGTCACGGAGGAGTCCGTACGCCAGGCGCTGGCGACCGTGAACGACCCGGAGATCAACCGTCCGATCACCGAGATCGGCATGGTGAAATCGGTCGAGATCGCCGAGAGCGGCGAGGTCCGCGTCGCGGTCTACCTCACCGTCTCCGGCTGCCCGATGCGTGACACCATCGTCACCCGGGTGCGTGACGCGGTCGGCGCGGTCCCCGGCGTCACCGGCGTCGAGGTCGAGCTCGACGTGATGAGCGACGAGCAGCGCAAGGAGCTCTCCCAGCTGCTGCGCGGCGGCGCCCCGGAGCGCGAGATCCCGTTCGCCAAGCCGGGCACGCTGACCCGGGTCTACGCAGTCGCCTCCGGCAAGGGCGGCGTCGGCAAGTCCTCCGTGACGGTGAACCTCGCGGCCGCGATGGCCGCGGACGGCCTGAAGGTCGCCGTGGTGGACGCCGACATCTACGGCCACAGCGTGCCGCGCATGCTGGGCGTCGAGGGCCGGCCCACCCAGGTCCAGGACATGATCATGCCGCCGCAGGCGAACGGCGTGAAGGTCATCTCGATCGGCATGTTCACCCCCGGCAACGCCCCGGTGGTCTGGCGCGGCCCGATGCTGCACCGCGCGCTCCAGCAGTTCCTGGCCGACGTCTACTGGGGCGACCTCGACGTCCTGCTGCTGGACCTGCCGCCCGGCACCGGCGACATCGCGATCTCGGTCGCGCAGCTGGTCCCGAACGCGGAGATCCTGATCGTCACCACCCCGCAGATGGCCGCCGCCGAGGTGGCCGAGCGGGCCGGCACCATCGCGGTGCAGACGCACCAGAAGATCGTCGGCGTGATCGAGAACATGTCCGGCATGCCCTGCCCGCACTGCGACGAGATGATCGACGTGTTCGGCACCGGCGGCGGCCAGATCGTCGCGGACGCGCTCACCCGGACCGTCGGCGCCAACGTGCCGGTGCTCGGCTCGATCCCGATCGACGTCCGGCTGCGCGAGGGCGGCGACGACGGCCGCCCGGTCGTGCTCGCCGCGCCCGACTCCCCCGCCGGCGCCGCCCTGCGCGCCGTCGCGGGCAAGCTCGGCGGCCGCCAGCGCGGCCTCTCCGGCCTCTCCCTCGGCCTCACCCCGAAGAACAAGTTCTGATCAACCACCGGGCTGGTCAGCGAACGGGCACTCGCCCGCCTCGCTGACCAGCCCGTTTGCTGTCGCTGGTTGTCAACGCTGGTTGGCGCTGGTCGACCTCATACGGCCCAGAGACGGCCCCGGGAGCATCGCAGCCGGGACCGTCTCGCGCGCACTCCTCCGCCAGACTCGACTGTCCAGCGTCCAAAAGTGACGTGCCAACGTCTTACTGGGACGCTATAGTGTCATCAAGAGACATCGGAGGAAGCGTTGACCACGTACGCGTTCTGGAACAACAAGGGCGGCACGGGAAAGACCAGCCTGTGCTTCCAGTCCATCTGCTTCTATGCGCACCAGCACCCCGAGGAGCGAATCCTCGCAATCGACGTTTGCCCCCAAGCAAACCTGTCCGAACTCTTCCTTGGTGGCCTGTCCAACGACGGAAGCGGAAGGCTCCTTGCCCGACAGGGGGAACTGCCTCGGGCTACGCTGGGCGGCTACTTTCAGCAGCGACTCCCCTCCCCGTATGCACCGCCGTCAATCTCGCCTTCCGACTTCATCACCCGCCCGCATCAGTACAATCCGTCAGTACCCGGGAACATCGACCTCGTGTGCGGCGATCCCCTGCTCGAACTCCAGGCAAATGCGATTTCAACCCTCGCCAACAACCAGATCCCTGGCACCAACGCCTGGCTCGCAGTTGTCGACTGGATTCGCGACCTCCTTGACCCCATCAAGGACCAATACGACACGATCTTCGTCGACTGCAACCCCAGCTTTTCGATCTACACCCAGATCGCTCTCTCTGCGGTTGACCGCCTGATCCTCCCCGTTATGGCGGATGATTCGTCACGCCGAGCCATCCAGAACGCGTTCTCCCTGGTCTACGGGCTGAAACTCCCGTCTGATATCTACGCTACCTATGCATTCGCCACGCGCCTTCGCGAGGCAGGCCGCTCGCTCCCTCAGGTTCATGCGATCGCGAAGAACCGCCTGACGCAGTACATGGGACCGGCATCGGCCTATGCCGCAGTGCTGCGCTCAATCGAGGAGGACGTCGCCAAGCTCTTGGAGAGCAACCCCGACATCTTCACCTTCGACGCCACCGAGGACGGCTTGGTCGATATTCGCGACTTCCAGACCACTGGTGTCGTGGCATTCGCCCGAGGCTGCCCACTTTATGGCCTGCAGTCCGGTCGCCTCGACGTAATGGGACATCGAGTTACGGTCCATGAGGACTATCGGGCCAACTGCGTGGAAGCCATGGAGAGCCTTACGGCACTTCTCTAGTCGAGAAATTGGCCGCCCCCAGCACAAAACGGGCTGGGGGCGGCTTTTCGTTGGGATATTCAGGCGGGCATCGCTACCGCAGCGGGCGTTGGCGCGATCTTTGGCCGGTGTCCTGTCTGGTTTGGGGTCGAGCATGATCGGGGGGCCGTAAGCTGTTGCGACTCGGTCAGGGCTCTTTGGGCCTGACCGCAATTTGGCCGAGTGGCCCCCCGTTCTTGCTCGACGCGGGTCCCGGGCCAGGGAGGTGGGTAAAGATCGCGTCGGCGCCCGCCCCCAGCCCCGGCGGGTTTGTCCTTACGTCGTCCGTCCGCCCTGGCGCGGCCGGCCGCCGCCGTCGCGGGGCGCAGACAGGAGCGGAGGCGAGCGGCGGGCCAGCGCCGCGAGCGCAGCGAGCCTTGATGAAGTAGCGAAAGTCGTAACAACCCCCTCCACCCACCCCGACTGATCCACTGAACCCGCTGGCTGGGAGACCGTCACATAAGTGACGCCCTGGGCTACTCGCCGATCAGCGAGCCACCTGCTCGTCCAGGAGGTGCCGGCCATCGTGGGTCCGGATGCTCGGGGCTGCGTCGCCCCGGAGCGCGTCCAGCATGCGCACGGCGTAGACCTCGCCCATGCGGTCCTCCACCTCGGCCGGGGTGAGCCAGTCGACCGCCGTGGACTCATCGGACAGCTGCTCGGCGCCGCCTTCGGGGTGGCAGCGGAAGACCAGGGCGACGACTCCGCGGGTGACGTTCTTGTAGACGCCGGTGAGCCGTTCGACGCTCACCTTGATGCCGGTCTCCTCGAAGATCTCGCGGCGCACGCCGTCCTCGACGGCCTCTGTCAGCTCTAGCACTCCGCCCGGGGGCTCCCAGGTACCGTTGTCGGCTCGCCGGATGGCCAGGACCCGTCCGTCCTCGCGTACGACAGCACCGGCCACCGACACCGAGTGGAGAGGCGTTGTAACTTGCAATGCGGGGCTGGTACTCATGTACAGGAGAATAGGAGCCCCAAAGGACTATGGCGAGTGACGACGTGGCCTCTTCGGCCAAGGCGAAGTACCTGCAGATCGCGGATGACCTCGCCGCCCAGATCAAATCGGGGACGCTCGCTCCCGGCGCGGCCGTGCCCAGTGAAGCCGAGCTGATGCAGCGGTACGGCGTCGCCTCCGGAACGGTCCGCAAGGCCATCGCGGAGCTTCGCACTTCCCAGCTGATCGAGACGCACCACGGCCGCGGCTCTTTCGTCCGCGCCCGGCCGCCAGTGCAGCGCAAGTCCTCGGACCGCTTCCGCCGGGCCCACCGGAACGCCGGCAAGGCGGCCTACCTCGCCGAAGCTGAGGTGTCCGGCGGCGTCCCGTCCGTGACCGTGCTGTTCGTCGGTCCCACTGAGGCTCCCCCGGAGATCGCCGAGCGCCTGGACGTGCCTGCCGGCGCCCAGGTGCTCGCCCGCAAACGTCGCTACTTCCGTGACGGGGTCCCGACCGAGGAAGCGACTTCGTACCTTCCGTGGGACGTGGTCAAGGACATTCCCGAGGTGTTCGCCGAGAACCCCGGGGGCGGTGGCATCTATGCCCGACTGGAGGAGCACGGGCACGTCCTGGCGGAGTTCGTCGAGACGGTGCGGGCCCGGCTGGCAACCAAGCCCGAGACGGCCGCGCTGGCACTGAGCCCCGGCTCGCCGGTGATCCATCTCGTCCGCGACGCCATCACGACGGCCGGCCGCGTCGTCGAGGTCTGCGACACCGTCATGGCCGCTGACCAGTTCGTTCTCGACTACCGGTTCGCCGCGCGCGACTGACGCCCGCTCAACTTCCGCAACCCGTCGCAAGATTCTTTCTCGCGGCAGGTTGACTCATATACAGGAGTCCTGCACTCTTCTACTCATCACTCCTGTACATGAGTGCAGGAGGTCACCTCATTTAGAGGAGAAGCAGCCATGGCTGTGTTCAAGGTCGACACCTCCACCGCGTTCGTGTTCGTCGCGGTCCCGCCGGCGCCGAAGGTGGTGAACCGGCAGACCGGGGAGATCGCGGTCGACAAGGAGACGGGTGCCCGGATGATGACCGTCGGGCTCACGATCGCGGACGAGGGTGAGGCCAACCTCTACACCGTGTCGGTGCCGGAGACCGGGATCTCGGAGGGGCTGAGCGTCGGTATGCCGGTCGCGCTGACCGGGCTGAAGGCGCGCGACTGGGAGAACGAGTTCAACGGCCAGAAGCGTCACGGGATCTCGTTCCGCGCTGCGGCGGTCACCTCGCTCGTTCCGGTTCAGGGCTGACGGCCATGTCGTCGGGAGTTCAGGTCCTCGCCGAGGCGGGCGTCCCGGTTGCCGCCGCCGCTGGTGGTGCCGCGTTCGCGCGGGCGAAGGCTCCGGCCCTGTACTGGTCGGCGATCGGCCTGCCGGTCACGGCGGTTCGGGTCTCGGCGACGTACGGCAGCACCATGGACGCCTGCGGGCTGACCGTACCGCCGTCCCGGCTGCGGGTGCTGGTCACCCGGGCGACCTCGCGCCGGGAGATCCGGCCGGTGCCGCCGCGTATCCGCCGGGTCCGGCCGACCATGACCGGGCTGCGGCTTCGCATCCGGCTCGCGCCGGGCCAGGAGCCGGCGGATGTCGCCGCCTCGGCGGAACGTCTCCGCCACGCCTGGGGTGTCCACGGCGTACATGTGAGCGTGATCGGGCCCGGGGTGGTGGAGCTGCGGATGACCGGGTTCGACGTGCTGCGACGGGTGCGGATGCCGCGTCGTCGGCCGGTCGGGGACCTGGTCGTGCCGGTGGCGATGCGAGAGGACGGCACGGCGTTCGTCCGCGACTACCGCGCCATCCCGCACGCGCTCACCCTGGGCGCCACGCTGTCCGGCAAGTCCGTCTACATCCGCAACCTGGTCAGCGAACTCGCCAAGCTGGACGTGGCGTTGGTCGGGATCGACTGCAAGCGGGGCGTCGAACAGGTGCCGTTCGCCCCGCGGCTGTCGGCCCTGGCCACCGACCCGCAGTCCGCCGGCGATCTGCTCGATGCGCTGGTGGAGATGATGGAGGAGCGCTACGACCTGCTCCGCCACCACCAGGGCCTGGTCGGGTCGGTGGCCTCGCATGAGATCACCTCGGACATCTGGGGACTGCCGGCGAAGCTGCGGCCGGTGCCGGTGATCCTCCTCGTCGACGAGGTGGCGGAGCTGTTCCTGGTCGCCACCCGCAAGGACGAGGAACGGCGGGACCACATGGTCACCCAGTTGATCCGTTTGGCCCAACTCGGCCGGGGCGCGGGGATGTTCGTAGAGGCGTGCGGTCAGCGCTTCGGCTCGGAGCTGGGCAAGGGCGCGACCATGCTCCGCGCCCAGTTGTCGGGTCGCGTGGTCCACCGGGTCAACGACCGTCCCACGGCGGAGATGGGCCTCGGGGACGTCTCCCCGGAGGCAGTGTTGGCTGCCACCCAGATCGCACCGGACATGCCGGGTGTCGCGGTCGCCGGGGACTCCTCCGGTGGCTGGTCCCGCATCCGTACGCCGCACCTCTCTCTCGCCCGCGCCGCCGATATCTGCCGCAGCACCGCCCACCTCACGCCCGCGCTGCCGGGCCTGGAGCGCTTCCGGCCCGTGGTCGCGCCGCTCCCGGCCGTCCCGCCGATGCCCGCGTCGCCGCCGCGCTTCGCCCCGGCCCCGGCCGCCGAGTAGCCACCCCCTCCCCCGGTCGGCGCGACCGTCTCCCGCGCCACGTCCCTACCCCTCCCTGCCCAACTCCCGGAAGGGACCGACGATGCGTCCGCCCCGCCCCGACGCCGTACTGATCCAAGCCGCCATCGCCGGCGCCCTGTCCTTCGCCCACCTGCACGACCTGGCCGCAGCGGCCGGCCAGTACGGGTGGAAGGCGTGGGCCTACCCGGTCTCCGTCGACCTGCTACTGGTCGCCGCCTGGCGCCGCATGCGGATGCTCCGCGCCGTCGGCGAATCCGCCCGGGCCGCCTGGACGTGGTTCGCCATCGCCCTGGCCGCCTCGCTCGGAGCGAACGTGGCCACCGCCGGACTGCTCGACCTGGGCCACGTCCCGACCTGGCTGCGGATCCTCGTCGCCGGGTGGCCTGCCCTGGCGTTCTTCGGCGGCACCCTGCTCGCCCACAGCAGCCGCGAGACCGCCACCGCCCCGCCCGTCCTCGATGACGAACCGCCCGTCTACGGGCAGCCGGCCGCCGTGTCGGAGCCCGAACCGGCGCCCGCCCCGGAGCCGCTGCCGGTCGCCGAGGAGCTGCCCAGTCTCCTGCCCGCACCTGCCCCGGAACCCGCGCCCGCCGCTGCCCCGCCCTCCCCCGCCCTGCCCGCCGCGCTGGTCGAGCACGCCCGCAAGGTCGCCGACGACCACCGCGCACGTACCGGCGAGCCGATCGACACGGACACCCTTCGCGCCCGGCTCGGTGTCCCGCCCCAGTTCGCCGCCGCCATCGCCGCCCAGCTCACCTGACCCGACAGGAGGCCCATATGCCCCGCCCGATCCGCCCCCGCAACGTGATCCGCATCGGCCCGGTCCACGTCGCCACCTTCTACGACGGCCGGGGCCGCGAGAAGCACTCCGCTGTCTGCACCGCCCCGCGCTGCGGATTCTCCGCAGAGTTCGACTCGCGCGCCGCCGCCGAGATCGCCGCCCGCACCCACCGCTGCACCGTCCGCTGACAGGAGCACCGCCATGACTCTCACCCTGCCCCTGGTCCTCGTCCTCGGCGTCGCCGCCTGGGCCGCCATCCGCTTCCTCGGCGTCCGGCTCTGGGTCGCCGTCGTGATCGGCCTCTTCGGCTTCTACCTCGCCGACACCTTCGTCGCCCCGCTCATCGACGGCACCACCCGCACCGGCGTCCAGGTCGTCAACGACACCCAGCAGAGCCGGCCGTGACCGCCGCCCTCCTGCTGCCCCGCTCCCTCGCCCTGACCCCCGAGGGCGCCGCCCTGGTCGCCGAGATCGAGCGCTATCTGGCCGGCCTTCCCGCCACCGCACGCCCGGCCGTCCCGTACGTGTGCCCGCTGGGCTCCGCCGTCCAGGCCTGGAACGCCGGCTACCCGGTGCCCCGGCCGACGCTGCTGGACCGCCTGGTCCACCGCCCTGCCCGGCCCGTCCCGGTGACCGTTGCCGACCACTTGCGGCTCACCTCCCGCTACATCGGCGCCTTCGGCTGGCTCCAGGGCGCCCTGTGGGACTCGGCCGGCCGGGTCTGCATCTTGGGCGCCCAAGCCGGCGTCCTCGTCCACGGCTACGGCACCCCGGACACCGTCGCCTGGGCCCGTACCCAGGTCATGGAAGTGCTCCACGCCACCGGACGTCCCGTCAGCTCGCCCGACCAGTACAACGACCGCCCCACGACCCGCCAGGCGGACGTCCACCACCTGCTCGACCGGGCCGCCGCCCGCGCACAGTCCCTCGGCCTCTGACCGGCCCCCGGGGCGGCCAAAGCCGCCAAGCATCCCACCGCCCCGGGGCCCGCAGCCCGTACCGAAAGGACCCGCACATGGACCTCGCCCCGATTCTCGCCCTCGCCGGCGTCCCGCTCGTCGGCTGGAGCGCCCACGGCACCTGGCTCCACCGCCGGCTCGCCCACGCCCGTCGCGACCCGCTGACCGGCCTGCTCACCCGCGACGGCTTCACCGCCCGCGCCGAACGCCTAATCCGCTCGCGCCCGGAGCGCGTGACCGTCCTCCTGGTCGACCTGGACGACTTCAAGGCCGTCAACGACACCCACGGCCACGCGGCCGGTGACGCCGTTCTCGCCGCCACCGCCGACCGGCTCATTCACTGGTGCAGCTCGCACGGCCTGGCCGCCCGCCTCGGCGGGGACGAGTTCGCCGCCGTCGTCCTCGACTCCGCGCACCGCCTGGACGACCTGCGCGCCGCGCTGCACGAACCGGTCCCGTTCGCCGGCGTCCTGCTCCCGGTCGGGGCCTCCGTCGGCGCCTCGCACCCGGCCGCGCTCCTGCTCACCGAAGCGCTGTCCGCCGCCGACCGCGACATGTACGCCCGCAAGCCCGACGGCCGCACCGCGCGCCGCCGCTGACCGGCCCCGGGGCGGCAAAAGCCGCCAAGCATCCCACCGCCCCGGAGCCGCAACCCCTCCCGAACCGAAGCCCACGAAGGAGACCGCCATCATGCCCCAGCACCCCGCCCCCGCGGCCCGGATCTGCCCCGACTGCGACGGCTTCGCCCGCGCCGCCATCGCCACCGGCACCCGCCTCCCGGACGGCACCCGCGCCACCCTCCACGCCGCCTGCCGCACCTGTCAGGGCACCGGCACCGTCACCCGCCGTGCCGCGCCCGCCGCCGCTCCGGCCCAGCTCTGAAGGTGACCCGCTTGCCCATCACCACCCAGGTCGTCCCGGCCCGGCTTGCCCTGGCGGATCTCGCCAGGCTCGCCGCCCGGGGCGACCTGCCCCAGCTGACCGAGCAAATCCGCCGCACCGGCGGCTGCGCCAATCCCATCCACCTCAAGGGCTTCCGCACCCTCACCCACGGCCCGACCGGCGCCGTCTGGCACCGCTACACCACCGACCACGAACCCGGCCATCGGCTCAAGGTCGCCTGCGGCAACCGCCGCGCCTCCCGCTGCCCCTCCTGCGCCCGCACCTACGCCGCCGACACCTACCACCTCATCCGCGCCGGACTCGCCGGAGACCAGACCAAGGGCGTCCCGGACACCGTCCGCGCCCACCCCCGCGTCTTCGCCACCCTCACCGCCCCGTCCTTCGGCCCGGTCCACAACCGCCCCGACACCGGCACCTGCCGCTGCGGCACCGCTCACCCCGCCGGCGCCGCAGTCCTCGGCACCCCGCTCGACCCCGACCGCTACGACTACGCCCACGCCGTGCTCTGGAACAACCACGCCCCCGACCTGTGGCGACGCTTCACCATCTACCTGTTCCGCACCATGGCCAAGCTCGCCGGCCTCACCCAACGCGACTTCAAGGAACGCGCGAAGATCTCCTTCGGCAAGGTCGCCGAGTACCAGCGCCGCGGCGCCGTCCACTTCCACGCCGTCATCCGCATCGACGGCCCCGACGGACCCGACACCCCGCCGCCGGACTGGGCCACCCTCGCCCTCCTCAACGCCTCCATCCGCGCCGCCGCCCGCCGGGCCGGCATCCCCCTCGCCTCCGCCCCCGGCCAGCCCGCCCGCGTCCTCCAGTGGGGCACCCAGGTCGACGTCCGCCCGATCGGCGCCTTCGCCGCCGGCGAGATCAGCGAACAGGCCGTGGCCTCCTACGTCGCCAAGTACGCCACCAAGTCCGCCGAGACCACCGAATCCGTGGACCGCCGCATCCTGGAGCGCCACGAACTCAACCGCCACGACCTGCCGAACCACACCCGCCGTCTGATCGAAGCCTGCTGGGACCTCGACCCGCACTACCCGGACCGGCTCCTCGCCCACTGGTCCCACATGCTCGGCTTCCGCGGCCACTTCTCCTCCAAGTCGCCCACGTACTCGACCACCCTCGGCGCCCTGCGCCAGGTCCGCGCCGACCACCGCGCCGAACAGGCCCGCCAGGAGCTGCGCGAGCGTCTGCTCGCCGCCGGCCTCCCGGACCTCGACGACCTGGCCGACGCCGAAACCCTCGTCCTCGCCCACTGGACCTTCGCCGGCTCCGGTAACACCCCCGGCGAGTCCATGCTCGCCGCCGCCATCGCCCGCGAACTGCACGACCGCCACACCACCGACCGCGAGGAGCTGCGCGCCCAACTCGCGCGCGAAGAGGGGGAGATCACATGGCCGTGAAGAGTGCACTACCCGACCGTTACCTGACCCCGGTCGACCTGGCCGCGCTGCTCGACATCCCGGTCGAGACCGTCTACCAGTGGCGCCGCAAGCGCACCGGCCCGCCGGGCTTCCGCGTAGGCCGGCACCTGCGTTTCGACCCCGCGAAGGTGCACAGCTGGATCGAGACCCTGAGTGAGGAGGCTGCCTGATGGCCGGCCACATCCAGGACCGCTGGTACAAGACCGAACCCGGCCCCGACGGCAAGCCCCGCAAGGTCAAGACCGACCGCCACGGCACCGGCATGCGCTACCGCGCCCGCTACGTCGGCCCCGACGGCACCGAGAAGTCCAAATCCTTCCCCGACCGCCAGAAGCGCAAGGCCGAACAGTGGCTCCTCCAGATCGAGGCCGACATGGCGCGCGGCCAGTACATCGACCCGAATGCCGGCCGGGTGACCGTCAAGCAGCACGCGGACAAGTGGCTCGCCTCGCTCAGCATGGACCCGCAGTCGTACGTCAGCACCGAGCAGCGCATCCGGCTGCACGTTGTGCCGCACCTCGGGACGCGCCCGCTCAGCTCGCTCCGGCCGTCCGACATCCGCGAGTGGTTGGTGAAGCTCTCCGACCAAGGGCTCTCCCCCGCGTCACAGCGGGTCGTCTTCGCGAACCTCGGGACCATGCTCACTGCGGCGGTGGAAGACCGGCTGATCCCGAACAACCCCTGCCGGTCGACCTCGGTCCGGGCCCCGAAGCTGGCCGCGCGCCGCATCGTCCCGTGGCTGACGGCCCGGGTGCTGGCTGTCCGTGCGACGTTCCCCGACGGCTACCGGCCGATGGTGGACTTGGCCGGTGGCTGCGGTCTGCGTCAGGGGGAGATCTTCGGCCTCGCCGTGGAAGATCTGGACTTCGCCGAGAGCGTGCTCCACGTAAACCGACAGGTTCGGCTGATCAGGAACCGCCCGGTGTTCTCCCTGCCCAAGGGCAACAAGACCCGTAAGGTCCCGCTGCCAGGCTCGGTGGCCCAGACTCTTCGAGCCCATCTGATGGCTCACCCGCCGGTCGCCGTCACCCTCCCCTGGCGGGGTGTGGACGGGCCGCCGACCACTGCAAACCTGCTGTTCGTGGACGCCAAGGGGTTCAGCCTGAACCGCAACAGGTTCAACCGGGAGATCTGGCGTCCGGCCCTCACCGCCGCCGGCGCGCCGCTCGGCCGTGAGAACGGCATGCATGCCCTGCGACACTTCTACGCCTCGGTGCTCCTGGACGCGGGCGAGAGCATCAAGGCACTGAGCGAGTACCTGGGCCACCACGATCCGGGCTTCACGCTCCGGACCTACACGCACCTCATGCCGAGCAGCGAGAAGCGGACCAAGGAAGCCGTCGATCTGGCCTTCGGGAACGGCCCCGATCCGGCCGACGGCCCGGACACGGCCCAGCGGCCTGGCTGAGCATGCATCTAAGCAGGTCAGAGACCTGCCAGCATCAGTTGAACAAGTTCTGATCCTCGCGAAGGGCCGGGCGGTTCGCCCGGCCCTTCGCGCTGTCCCGGGGCGGGGCGGGCTACGGGCGGGTGTAGGCGGTCAGGTCGGGGACGGTGGAGAAGCCGGTGCCGTAGGCGCTGACGCCGCGGCCGTAGGCGCCGAGGAGGACGCCGGGGGCCTCGCCCGCGAGGACCCAGCCGTACTCGGACTCGCGGTAGCGGAAGGGCTGCGGCAGGCCGTTCACCGGGAGGCTGAGGGTGGACCACCCGGGGCCGGCCAGGTCGTCGGCGAGGTCCCAGGCGAGGGTGCTCTGCTGGTCCAGCCAGTCCTGGCGCAGCGTGCGGTCCAGCTGGCCCGGCCAGGTGGAGGCGAGCAGGCCGGAGCCGGCCAGCCAGGCGGCGGAGGAGGCCGAGGTCGCCTCCAGCGTGCCGGTGTTGTCGGCGCTGCGGCGGCTGCCCCGGCGGGCCACCGTGACGACCACGGCGAACTTGCGCATGTCCCGCGGCTCGTACTGCCGGGCCGGCTCCTCACCGTGGCCGAGGGTGCCGTAGTCGACGCTGCCGGGCGCGCCACCGCGCGGGCCGCCGGCGCCGGCCTGGATCAGGTAGCGGCGGCCGGTCCAGCCGTCGTCCAGGCCGTACCAGGGGAAGTCCGCCGACAGGTAGGGGACCAGTGGGTCGGCCGGGCCGGCCTGTCCGCCGACCGTCGGGCCGTCGGCCGTCGCCGTCCCCACCGCATGACTCGTCGCGTCCATCCCGGGCCTCCTCAACGCAGATCTCCTGCCGTGGTGCGCTCCCATGGTGGCGTACCGCGGCGTTCCCGCCGGGTGCCTTCGGGCCGGAACCGACCGGAAGTGACCGATGGCACAGCGGGAACATTCAGCACAATAGCGGCGCACACGCCGCCGCCCCGCTCAGCCGTGCGGCCGGGCGGGGCGGTGGCGTCGTCGGAGCGACGCGGGATCAGGTGGCGTCGGGGTCGAACGGAGGGCGCTCGCCGGGCTGGAGCGCGGCGCCGGCGGAGGCCGGGGCCACCGCGGCGGACTTGTCCATGCTGACCGTGCCGGCGCGCCCGTGGCCGTTCACGGCGGCGGCGGGCTTGTCGTCCAGCACCGAGCGGATGTCCAGGCTGTCCCGCATCTCCTTGAGGCCCAGCGGGTCGTCCTGGCCGCCCATGAGCTGCTTGCGGACGAAGGTCTTGGGGTGGAGGTCCTCGAACTCGAAGTCCTTGAACTCCGGGCCCAGCTCGCTGCGGATGTCCTCCTTGGCCGAGTCGGCGAAGGAGCGGACCTTCTTGATGAAGCCCATGGTGTCCTGGATCAGCTTCGGCAGCTTGTCCGGACCGAAGATCACGATGGCCATGATGACCAGAGTCAGGATCTCCAGTCCGCCTACGTCGCTGAACACCTAAGCTCCCTCAGCTCGTCGGACAACGGGTTCCTACAGCGTAATGGCCACCGTCGGATCCGGACCCCACAGTGTGATGAAGCCGTGGTGAAGAGCCGTCGATGACCATGGCCGCGGTGGCCGGTCCGCGCTACCGGTTCTCCTGGTGCAGCCCGGCGAGGCCCGAGCTCGGGGTCCGGTCCGGCACGATCTGCTGCGGGGTCGCGCTGCGGGTGGCCGCCACCGGGCGGACCGGGAAGTCCACCGGGACCTGGGCCTTCATCGGGGCGTACCCGCCGCCGCGGCCGGGGTTGCCGGCCGGGCTCACCGAGGTGCCGTGCTGATCGTCGCTCTGCGCGGCGAAGCCGCCGACCCCGCCCAGCGTCACCGCGGCGACCGAGAAAGCCCCGGCGGCGGCGAAGACGAAGCGGCGCCCGCGCGGCGGAGCCTGCCGGGTCACCACCGGGCCGGTGGCGGCCGCGGCCGGGCGCGGCACCGCGGAGGCCTCGGGACGGCCGGAGCGCCGGCCCATCAGCGGGCGCAGCACCGAGCTCCCGCGCCCGAACGCGCGGGGGTCGACACCGGGGACCGGTGCGTCGGCGCCGAGCGCGCCCGCACCGAAGGCGCCCGCGCCACGGCCGAAGGAGCCGCCGTTCAGCCGGCTGCCGCCGAGCGTGCCGCCGGTCTCCGGCCGGGGGGACCCCCAGGCCGCGGGCAGCCCGCCGCCGGGCAGGTCGTCGTCGTCCCGGCGCGGCCGCTCGGCGGGAGCGTCCTCGTCCTGGAGCGTGCCGACGGCCATCAGCCGGGACATCAGCGCCGAGGACGGGCCGGGGGTGCCGGTCCGGGTCAGCAGGTGCTTCACGGCGCGGCCCTCGTCGGCCTCGGCGAGGCACTGCGGGCAGGTCGCCAGATGGGCCTGGACGCGGTCGCGGGAGTCGTGGCCGAGTTCGCCGTCGACGAAGGCGGAGAGCCGCTCCCCGAGGTGGTGCTCCTCGGCGGCGGGTTCGGCGGGCCGGAGGGCGACCGCGCGCAGCGACGCCTCACCCGGCAGGGCCGGAACGGGCGGCAGCGGGTCCTCGGCGCCGTCCTCGTGGCCGCGCCGGCCCAGCTGGGGCCAGCCGCCGCGCCAGGCGGCGGCCTTGCCGGGAGCGTCCGGCCGACCCGGTCCCGACCGGCCGGTTCCGCTCACGATCGCCTCCGTCCGCGCCCGCCCGGCGCGACCGTGGCCTCACCCGCGACGGCGCCGACCGGCACCGGTACCGGCTCCTCGGAGCCGCCCCGGCGCTCGCGGCCCGGGGCCGCGCCGGGGGCGCGGTGCTTCAGCGCGGCGCGCAGGTGCGAGCGGCCGCGGTGGATCCGGCTGCGGACGGTGCCGAGCTTGACGCCCAGCGTCGCCGCGATCTCCTCGTAGGAGAGGCCCTCGATGTCGCAGAGCACCACGGCGGCGCGGAACTCCGGGGCGAGGGTGTCCAGCGCCTGCTGGACGTCGGCGTCGAAGTGGGTGTCGCTGAAGTGCTGGGCCGGGCTGGGCTCGCGGCTGGCCAGGCGCTCGGCCGCGTCGTCGCCGAGCGCGTCGAAGCGGATCCGCTGGCGCCGGCGGACCATGTCCAGGAACAGGTTGGTGGTGATCCGGTGCAACCAGCCCTCGAACGTGCCGGGGGTGTAGGTCGACAACGAACGGAACACCCGGACGAAGACCTCCTGGGTGAGGTCCTCGGCGTCGTGCTGATTCCCCGTCAGGCGGTAGGCGAGTCGGTAGACGCGGGCGCTGTGCGCCTCGACGATCTCCTCCCAGGAGGGCGGAGTCCAGGTCTGCGCGTCGGGACCCTCGGCGAAGCTCGCGAGGGCGGCGGGTGCCTCGGTGGTACCGGCGGCCGGCGTCGCGGCGACCGGCTGGTCCAGGGTGGAGTGCGCAGACTGGTTCATCACGGGCTTCGGCGTACGGGCTGACGCGGTGCCGCGGGAGTGCCGCCGCACAGGGACGTCGCCCTCGGCCACACCTCCTCGGTTGGCTCTTCTGCCCAGCAGGGCCACCACCATATCCACCTCGCCCGTCAAGCCCGGATAAAAGTGCCCGGGGGGTATCGCGGGGGTATCCGTCGACCGGTCCCTTCCTCAGCAACGGCCCGCCGCCGTACGCGGTTCCCGGTCGGCCAGTAATCTGTGCCAGGAAATATCGACTTCCGCTCGGCACCGGGCCATCGCCCGGGGCTCCGAAAGAGGCAGCCATCAGCGAGTTCGGGCCCGCGCGCGTGGCCCTCTCCGACACCTTCGTCGGCGAGGACGCGGTGCTCACCTACGCCCGGGCACAGTCCGCGCGCACCGGTATCAGGGCGATCGGACCGGGAGGCGGGGCCTGTCTGCGGCTGCTGGCGGCCGCCCTGGACGCCAAGGCGGTGGCCGAGATCGGCACCGGGACGGGCGTCTCCGGCGTCTACCTGCTGCGCGGGATGCGCCCGGACGGGGTGCTCACCACCGTCGACACCGAACCGGTGCGCCAGCAGCTGGCCCGCGAGGCGTACCACGCGGCCGGGTTCGCGGCGAACCGGTCCCGCTTCATACCGGGCCGGGCCCTGGACGTGCTGCCGCGGCTCGCGGACGGCCAGTACGACCTGGTCTTCTGCGACGGGGACCCGGCGGAGTCCCGGGAGTACCTGGCGGAGTCGCTGCGGCTGCTGCGGCCGGGCGGGATGGTCTGCTTCGAGGGCGTCTTCCAGGAGGGCCGACTGGCCGAGCCGGACCAGCAGGACCCGCAGACGCACGCGGTGCGCGACCTGGTCCGGGACGTCCGGGAGAGCGAGGCCCTGCTACCGGCGCTGCTGCCGGTGTCGGACGGGCTGCTCTGCGCCGTGAAGCGCTGACCGGGCCGAGGCCCCGACGGCGGCCCGACGGCGGCCGCCCGGGAAACACGCCGCCCGGAAACCACAGAGCCCGGGCCGACGTAGTGTCGTACCCGGGCCCGGCGGCACATCTCCAGGAGATGGGGAGCACCCGCTGCGGTCAGCCGCAGGCCTTCTTCAGAGCCTCGCCCAGGGCGTCGGCCTCGTCAGGCGTGAGCTCCACCACAAGGCGTCCGCCGCCTTCGAGCGGAACGCGCATGATGATGCCCCGCCCCTCTTTGGTGACTTCGAGCGGGCCGTCACCCGTCCGCGGCTTCATGGCCGCCATGCTCGTTCCCCTTCCTGCAACCGCTCAGCTACGCACCGGCAGTCCGTCCACCGCCGGTATCGAACGCATTGATCGGAAGCCATTATCCCGCATGCCACGGCCTGATGACCAACATCACTCTCGGCGCAACCACGGCCGGACCGGCTCCAAGCGCCACATTTCCTGCCATAAGCCCCGGCGCGGCGGCGGTCGGCGCGCCGCCGAAAGGTGCGATACCTCACACTCCCCACCCGGCCGCACGCTCCGGCATCCTGACACACGACCGAGCTGTGCCGATCGCAAGGGAGCCCCTCGCCCATGTCCGATTCCGTGCTGTACGAGCTGGACGGCGGCCTCGCCGTCATCACCATCAACCGCCCCGGGGCGATGAACGCGCTGGACACCGCCACCAAGGTGGCCCTGCGCGACACCATGACCGCCGCCGCCGAGGACCGGGCGGTGCGGGCGGTGCTGCTCACCGGCGCCGGTGAGCGGGCGTTCTGCGTCGGGCAGGACCTCAAGGAGCACCTGGGCCTGCTCAAGCGGGCCGAGGAGACCGGTGAGGGCGCGCTGAAGACCGTCTCCGAGCACTACAACCCGCTGGTGCGGGCGCTGGCGGGGATGCGCAAGCCGACGGTGGCGGCGGTCGGCGGCGTCGCGGCGGGCGCGGGCGCCTCGCTGGCCTTCGCCTGCGACTTCCGGATCGTCGCGGACACGGCCGGCTTCAACACGGCCTTCGCCGGGATCGCCCTGACCGCCGACTCGGGTGCCTCCTGGACGCTGCCCCGGCTGGTCGGGCACGCCAAGGCCACCGAGCTGCTGATGCTGCCGCGCACGGTGAAGGCCACCGAGGCGATGGAGCTGGGCCTGGCCACCAAGGTCGTCCCGGCCGCCGAGCTGGCCGCCACCGCCCGGGTCTTCGCCAAGGAGCTGGCCGAGGGCCCGACGGTCGCGTACGGCGCCATCAAGGAGTCGCTCGCGTACGGCGCCTCGCACTCCCTGGACGAGCTGCTCGACAAGGAGGACGAGCTGCAGACCCTGGCCGGCGACAGCGAGGACCACCGGATCGCGGTCCGCGCGTTCATCGCCAAGGAGAAGCCGACGTACCTGGGCCGCTGAGGCCCGGCGGGGCACCGCCCGGGCCGTGCGGGCCCGGGCGGGGTCCGGCGAGGTCGTCCCGGGGCCCGGGAGGGCCTAGACGGCCCGCAGGGCGCTCCGGACGTGGCAGTCCGCCAGGTGGTCGTCGACCAGGCCGCAGGCCTGCATCAGCGCGTACGCGGTGGTCGGGCCGACGAAGCGGAAGCCCGCCTTCTTGAGCGCCTTCGCCAGCGCCGTCGACTCGGGCGTGACGGCCGGGACCTCCGCCAGGGTGCGGGGGGCCGGCCGGTCCGGCGCACCGGCGTACTGCCAGATCAGCGCGTCCAGGCCGCCGTCGAGGTCGCGGGCGACCTTCGCGTTGGCGATCGACGCCTCGATCTTGGCCCGGTTGCGGATGATGCCCGTGTCGCCGAGCAGCCGCTCGACGTCCGCGGGGCCGAACTCGGCGACCTTGTCGATCGCGAAGCCCTCGAACGCGGCCCGGAAGCCCTCGCGGCG
Source organism: Kitasatospora sp. NPDC005748 (assembly GCF_040630735.1). Lineage (NCBI taxonomy): Bacteria > Bacillati > Actinomycetota > Actinomycetes > Kitasatosporales > Streptomycetaceae > Kitasatospora > Kitasatospora sp. NPDC005748. Next base: position 20,307 of record NZ_JBEXYD010000007.1, on the reverse strand, counting down.
GCGCAGGATGGTGATCCAGGACAGGCCGGACTGGAAGGCCTCCAGGCAGACCCGCTCGAACAGCGCGTCGTCGCCGTGGACCGGGCGGCCCCACTCGGTGTCGTGGTAGAGCCGGTAGTCGTCCGCCGAGTCGCCCCAGCCGCAGCGGCGCAGGCCGTCCGCACCGAGCGCCGCACCGGCCTCGGTCACTGGTCCGCCGCCGGCTTCGCACCCTCCGGGCCCTTGGTCAGCGTGCTGACGGGCTCCACCACCTGCGCGAACTCCTCCAGCCCGGGCAGCGGTTCGGCCCCGGCGTCCGGGCCGGTGGCCTCGACGGCGCCGCGGACCGCGCCGGCGGCCTCCAGCTCGGCGATCCGCGAGTCCCGGTAGGCGAGTTCGGCACCGAGACGGTCCAGGACGTCGTCCACCTCGTCCATCCGGTAGCCGCGCACGGCCATCGGCAGCCGGATGCCGTCCACGTCGTCCCGGCTCAGCGGACGGTCCTGCGGCAGCCGGGCGGCGATCCGGTCCTGCACCGCCTCCGGCAGTGAGCCGCCCCCGCCGAGCGCCACCAACGCGGCGCCTCCGACCACGACGGCCATCGCCACCACGATCACCCAGAACACGAGCGGTCCTCCCGACTTCCCTGCCGGCGCTGACAACAGTGCCCGGCTCACGATCATGACAGCATGGTTCCCGATAGGCCGGGGGCCATCATCGCACCCGGAGCAGCTGTGGAGGAGACATCGGTGGCACTGCGCCTGGGACCACGGGAATTCGGTGACGACGAGCTGGTGATCATGGCCATCGTCAACCGCACTCCGGACTCGTTCTTCGACAAGGGCGCCACCTTCGCGGACGAGGCCGCGTTCGCCGCCGCCGACCGCGCGATGGCCGAGGGCGCCGCGATCCTGGACATCGGCGGGGTGAAGGCCGGACCGGGCGACGAGGTGACCGTCGAGGAGGAACTGCGGCGCACCGTGCCGTTCGTGGCGGAGCTGCGCAAGCGCCACCCGGAGGCCGTGATCAGCGTGGACACCTGGCGCCACGAGGTCGGCGAGGCGGTCTGCGAGGTGGGTGCGGACCTGCTCAACGACGCCTGGGGCGGGGTCGATCCGAAGCTGGCCGAGGTGGCCGCCCGGTACGACGCCGGCCTGGTCTGCACCCACGCGGGCGGCGCCGAACCGCGGACCCGGCCGCACCGCACCGGCTACCCGGACGTGATGGCGGACATCCTGCGGGTGACGGTCGGCCTGGCCGAGCGGGCGGTGGAGCTGGGCGTGCGGCGGGACGCGGTGGTCATCGACCCGGGGCACGACTTCGGGAAGAACACCCGGCACTCGCTGGAGGCGACCCGCCGGCTGCCGGAGATGACCGCGACCGGCTTCCCGGTGCTGGTCTCGCTCTCCAACAAGGACTTCGTCGGCGAGACCCTGGACCGGCCGGTGAACGAGCGGCTGCTCGGCACGCTGGCGACCACGGCGGTCTCGGCCTGGCTGGGCGCCCGGATCTACCGGGCGCACCAGGTGGCCGAGACCCGGCAGGTGCTGGACATGGTCGCCTCGATCCGGGGCACCCGCCCCCCGGCGGTCGCCCGCCGGGGGCTGGCGTAGGGCGCCCCCTCCTTCGGCTCCCCCGGCCCTCAGATCTCGTTCGCCGGGCGGCGGGCGTCGGCGAGGATCTTCATGACCTCGTCGATGTCGTCGGTGATGTGGAACAGCTCCAGGTCGTGCGGGGCCGCCTTGCCCTGCGCGACCAGGGTGTTCTTCAGCCACTCGTAGAGGCCGCCCCAGTACTCGCTGCCGAAGAGGATCACCGGGAACCGGGTGACCTTCTTCGTCTGCACCAGGGTCAGCGCCTCGAACATCTCGTCCAGCGTGCCGAGGCCGCCGGGCAGCACCACGAAGCCCTGCGCGTACTTCACGAACATCGTCTTGCGGACGAAGAAGTAGCGGAAGTTCAGCCCGAGGTCGACGAACTCGTTGAGCCCCTGCTCGAAGGGCAGCTCGATGCCGAGGCCCACGCTCAGGCCGCCGGCGTCCGAGGCGCCGCGGTTGGCCGCCTCCATCGCGCCCGGGCCGCCGCCGGTGATCACCGCGTAGCCGGCCTCCGCCAGCGCCCGGCCGATCGCCACGCCCGCCGCGTACTCGGGGGAGTCGACCGGCGTCCGGGCGGATCCGAAGACGCTGATCGCGGCCGGGAGTTCGGCCAGCGCGCCGAAGCCCTCGACGAACTCCGAGGTGATCCGCAGCACCCGCCAGGGGTCGGTGTGCAGCCAGTCCGTCGGGCCGGTGGTGTCCAGCAGGCGCTGGTCCGTCGTGCTGGTGCCGACCTGGTCCCGGCGCACCAGCACCGGGCCCTTCTGCTTCTCGGGCCACGCCTTCTTCGGGCGCGGCTCGCCCACCTGCTCGGGCCCGTGTCCGTAGTGCTTCTCGTCTCCAGTGCCTGTCATGACGAAACCCTACGCCCGACGATCCCGGTTTTCAGGCAACGGTGAGAGGTCGGTTGGGCGACCGGAAGATGGCGTTCGACGACGGACCTGCTGGTCCGGGCGGCCGCGCCGGCCGGCGGCGGACCGTCCGGCCGGCCGCGGCGGCTCAGTCGGTCAGCCAGGCGCGCAGTCGCTCCTCGGTCTCGGCGATCGCGGCGAGCGAGCAGTACTCGTCCCGCTTGTGCGCCATGTTCGGGTCGCCCGGGCCGTAGTTGACCGCCGGGATGCCGAAGGCGCTGAACCGGGCGACGTCGGTCCAGCCGAACTTGGCCCGGGCGACGCCGCCGGTGGCGGCCAGGAAGGCCCGGGCGGCCGGCTGGTCGAGCCCGGGGAGGGCGCCGGGGGCGGAGTCGGTGACGGTCACCTCGAAGCCGTCGAAGACCTCGCGCAGGTGCTTCTCGGCCTCCGCCTCGCTACGGTCCGGCGCGAAGCGGAAGTTGACCGTCACCACGCACTCGTCGGGGATGACGTTGCCGGCCACGCCGCCGTCGATCCGGACGGCGTTCAGGCCCTCGCGGTACTCCAGGCCGTCGATCTCCACCCGGCGCGGCTCGTACCCGGCGAGCCGGCCGAGCACCTCGGCGGCGTGGTGGATCGCGTTGTCGCCGAGCCAGCCGCGGGCCGCGTGGGCGCGCACCCCGGTCAGCCGGACCTGGATCCGCATGGTGCCCTGGCAACCGCCCTCGACGGCGGCCCCGCTGGGCTCCATCAGCACGGCGAAGTCGGCGGCCAGCCAGTCCGGGTGCCGGGCGGCGAGGTGGCCGAGGCCGTTGCGGTGGGCCTCCACCTCCTCGCAGTCGTAGAAGACGAAGGTGAGGTCCCGGTTGGGCTCGGCCAGGGTGGCGGCCAGCCGGAGCTGGACGGCCACCCCGGACTTCATGTCGGAGGTGCCGCACCCGTAGAGCAGGTCGCCCTCGACGTAGGAGGGCACGTTGTCGGCGATCGGCACGGTGTCCAGGTGGCCGGCGAGCAGCACGCGCTCGGCGCGGCCCAGGCCGGTACGGGCCACCACGTTGTTGCCGTACCGGTCCACGGTCAGGTGCGGGTAGGCCCGCAGCGCCGCCTCGACGGCGTCGGCGAGCGCCTGCTCGTCGCCGCTGACCGAGGGGAAGTCGACGAGCCGGGCGGTCAGCGCACCGCCGTCGAGGGTGAGGTCCAGGGGCGTCTCAGAGCTGCTCATGGTCCTTCAGCCTAGTCGTGGGCGACCGGCCGCCCCGTGCGACTGATCGCAACCGGTGGCGCCGCACATCCGTCCGAGTGGGTACGGTGTGCGATCAGGAACAGCGTGGAGAGGGGCGGCGGTGGCCAGGAAGAGGCGCGGCGAGCAGGGCGGCGACACGGCGCCCCGACGGCGGCGCAGGCCGTTGCGCGCGGTGCTGGTCGTCCTGCTGGCGCTCGTGGTGGTCGCGGTCGGCCTGTACTGGCTGCGCGACACCAAGCTGACGCCCGAGGGCTGCACGGTCAAGACGGCCTCGGGCGAGGGCACCCTGGAGATCCCGCAGGCGGCCAACGCCGCGACGATCGCCGCCGTGGCGCACTCGCGCGGACTGCCGGACCGCGCGGTGACCATCTCGCTGGCCACCGCGATGCAGGAGTCCAAGATCCGCAACCTGGCGGGCGGCGACCGGGACTCGGTCGGCCTCTTCCAGCAGCGTCCCTCGCAGGGCTGGGGCACCGTGGAGCAGATCATGGACCCGGTCTACGCGACCAACAAGTTCCTGGACGGCCTGGTCAAGGTCCCCGGCTACACCCGGCTGCCGCTGACCGACGCGGCCCAGCAGGTGCAGAAGAGCGGCTACCCGCAGGCCTACGCCAAGCACGAGACCAAGGCGACGCTGCTCGCCTCGGCGCTGACCGGCCGCGAGGCGGGCGCGCTGAACTGCGTGGTGCACGACTTCGCCGCGCCCGAGCCGGAGCCGGACGACACCGCGCCGACCGCCACCGGCTCCCCCGCGGCCCCGGCCGCCGCGGCCCCGCTGCCCGACCGGGTGCAGGTGCTGAGCGACCGGGTGCGCCGCGAGTTCGGCCGGACGGTGACGCCGGCGGCCGGCTACACCTCGACCGTCAAGGGCGCCGAGCAGGCCGTCTCGCTGACCCCGGACCCGGCGGCGAGCACCGACGCCGGCCCGGACGCCGAGCGGCAGAACGGCTGGGAGGTGGCGCACTGGGCGGTGACGCAGGCCCAGCAGCTGGGCATCGAGACGATCGCCTACGACGGGAAGGTCTGGCGCAAGTCCAAGTCCGAGGGCGGCTGGAAGCCCCAGCCGACGGGCACCTCGACCAAGCTGGTGCTGGTCTCGCTCGCCCCGGTCGGGAAGTCCTGAGCGGAAGGCCGCCGGAGCGGCTCCGAACGGCCGCTCCGGCGGGCTGACGCACTGGTGTCCGGGTTGCCGCCGAAGGAGTGATTCCGGTCAACCCAGGTGGACGGGCGGCCGGCGCCGGAGCCCGACCCGAAGAACCGTCACTCCCCTTGGCCTGCCCCGCCCGCACGCCCGCGGCCGGGCCGTTCGCCGCCCCCCAGCACCGGTCCTACGATCCGATCGTCGGTAAGGCCGTTTCCTTGCACCGGCCGAAACCTTCTGGCTTCTGAAGCGGTAAGAACGTCGTCCGCCCGGCGGACAGGACGGACCCAAGACCCTTTCGAGGAGCCCCATGTCTCACTCCCTCACGCGCCGGATCGCCCAGGCCGCACTGCTCGTGGCGGCCGGCGCGACCCCGCTCGTCGCGGCCGGCACCGCGTCCGCCGCCGACGCGCTGCTGCCCAAGTCCGACCTGGCGGCGCCGCTCGGCCAGCTGACCAACACCGACGCGGGATCCACCCTGCAGCACACCACCCACGAGCTGGGCCAGGCCGCCGGGGACACCGGCGCCGCCACCGTCGCCGCGGGCGTCCCGGCGACCGCCGACGCCACCGGCAACATCGTCGCCCACCAGCTGCCCGAGGCGAACGAGAAGGCCAGCTCGCTGACCGCCCCGGTGGACAAGACCGCCGCCACCACCGGCCAGCTCTCCGGCATCACCCCGAAGGTCGCCGCCGCACTGGCCGGCAAGCTCGGCGAGGCCGTCAACGGCGGCCCGGGCGCGACCGGCCGCAGCGCGGCCGCCGGCGCCAACCCGGTCGGCGGGCTCTCGCAGACCGCCGCCCTGACCCAGGGCCTGCCGGGCGCCGGTGCGCTCGCCGGCGCCGTCCCCGGGACCAACGCCGTGACCGACGCGCTCCCGCTCGGCGCCCTGGGCCGCGCGCTGCCGGCCGAGGTCCCCGGCACGGACGTGCTCGGCCTGGCCGAGCACGGCTCGGCCAACCGCCTCGGCGGCGCCGACCTCGGCCCGAACTCCCCGCTGGCCGGTCTCAGCCCGATCACCGGCCTGCTCGGCGGGATCGGCGGCGGTGGCCTCGGCGGCCTGCCGATCGGCTGATCCGGCGCCACCCGGCGCGCCCCGCACAGCACCGAAGGGGGCCGGTGTCCCGTCCTGGACACCGGCCCCCTTCGCCGCGCTCGGGCTCCGCGGGTCAGCCGCGCAGCCGCTCCACGGCCGCCGCGACCCGCTCGTCGGTCGCGGTGAACGCGACCCGGACGAACCGCTCGCCGGCCGGCCCGTAGAAGTCGCCGGGCGCCACCAGGATGCCCAGCCCGGCCAGTTCGGCCACCGTCTCCCAGCACGGCCGGTCCTGGGTCGCCCACAGGTACAGGCTCGCCTCCGAGTGCTCCACCCGGAAGCCGTACGCCTCCAGCGCCGCGCGCAGGGCCGCCCGGCGGGCGGCGTAGCGCCCGCGCTGCTCGGCCACGTGCGCGTCGTCGGCGAGCGCCGCGACGACCGCCGCCTGGACCGGGGCCGGGACGATCATCCCGCCGTGCTTGCGCACCCCCAGCAGCTCCTTGACCACCACCGGGTCGCCCGCCACGAAGGAGGCGCGGTACCCCGCCAGGTTGGAGCGCTTGGACAGCGAGTGGACGGCCAGCAGGCCCTCGTGCTGCGTCCCGTCGTCGGCGGCGCCGCAGACGTCCGGGTGCAGCACGGAGGCCGGGTCGGCCTCCCAGCCCAGCTCCAGATAGCACTCGTCGCTGACCAGCAGCGCCCGGTGCTCCCGGGCCCACTCGACCGCGCGGCGCAGCTCGTCCGCGCCGAGCACCCGGCCGGTCGGGTTGGAGGGCGAGTTGACCCAGAGCAGGCGGACCCGCGAACCGTCCAGCTCGTCCACCGAGTCGTACTCGACCGGCTCCGCGCCGCAGAGCCGCGCGCCGACCTCGTAGGTCGGGTAGGCCAGCCGCGGGTAGGCCACCTGGTCACCGGGGCCGAGGCCGAGCTGGGTCGGCAGCCAGGCCACCAGCTCCTTGGAGCCGACCGTGGGCAGGACGGCCTGCGGGCCGATCTCGGCGCCGACCCGGCGGCGCAGCCATCCGGCGATCGCCTCGCGCAGCTCCAGCGGGCCCCAGACGGTCGGGTAGCCGGGCGTGTCGGTGGCCGCGGCCAGCGCCTTCTGGATCACCTCGGGAACCGGGTCGACCGGGGTGCCCACCGAGAAGTCGCAGAGCCCGCCGGGGTGGGCCAGCGCCGTCTTCTTGTACGGCTCCAGCTTGTCCCAGGGGAAGACCGGCAGGAGATCGGAAACGCGGCGCGCCGCCCCCGGGTGGCCCGGGAACGGCGCGTGCGTGCTGTTCTTGGTACTCACAGCTCAGTTGCCACCGATCGTTCAGTGCTCGTCGGTGTTCTGCGGCGGCAGAGCGGCGATGAAGGGGTGGTCGCGCTCGATCAGGCCGAGCTTAGAGGCGCCACCGGGCGAACCGAGGTCGTCGAAGAACTCGACGTTCGCCTTGTAGTAGTCCTTCCACTCCTCCGGAGTGTCGTCCTCGTAGAAGATCGCCTCGACCGGGCAGACCGGCTCGCAAGCGCCGCAGTCGACACACTCATCCGGGTGGATGTAGAGCGATCGCTCGCCCTCGTAGATGCAGTCAACCGGGCACTCTTCGATGCAGGCCTTGTCCTTGACGTCGACACAAGGCTGCGCGATGACGTAGGTCACGCTGTCGTTCCTCCTCGGAAGGGCTCGGCGGCCCATTCTGTTTGCTCGCGTGCGCGGGTGAGCGCGGCGTCGTCGATGCCCGCCCCTAGTATCGCGGGTCGGAGACCGCAAATGCACAGGAGGTGCCCAGATGGCGGCTGGCGGGCCGGTCCAGGACCGTCCGGAGGTCCGGATAGATCGCTCTGACGTGGGACTACGGGTGTCAGTTCGGCGTGTCGCGGAGTTCGTGGACGACAGGCCGGTATTCCGCGATGTGATCGGTGTGCTCACATCCTGGGACGATCATGAGCTTACCGTCGCCCCGCGGCGCGGCGCTCCGGTCACCTTCGCGGAGAAGCTGCTGGTCGCCGGCAAGGTGGTGCCGCTCTTCCCGGCCCGGCGGGCCGCGCTGCCCGTCGCCCCGCCGGAGGAGCTCCAGCGGATCGCCGCGCGCGGCTGGCCCGCCGTCGAGCAGGAGCCGCTCGGCGGGTGGACGCTGCGGGCGTCCGCCGGCTTCACCCGGCGGGCCAACTCGGTCCAGACCCTCGGCGACCCCGGCCTGCCCCTGGACGAGGCGCTCGCGACCGTCCGGCGGTGGTACGCGGCGCGCGGCCTGCCGGCCTGGGTGGAGGTCAGCACGCCCGGCTCGCCCGAGGACCTGCGCGGCGAGCTGGACCGGCTGGGCGCGGCATACTCGCCGACGCTGGTACGGATCGCCCCGCTGGCCCCGCTGGCCCGGCTCGGCTCCGGCCACCGGCGCGTGCGGCTCGCCCGGACGGCCGGCGCCGAGTGGATGTCGCTGTACCGGCGGGTCACCGGCGACCCGGCGGTGGAGGAGGCGGCGCGGCAGGTGATCCACGGCGGCCCGTCGGTCTGGTTCGCCACCGCGCCGGGCGCGCCCGGGCAGCCGCCGCTGGCCATCGGACGCTGCGTCATCGACGGCCCGTGGGCCTGCTTCGGCGCGATCGAGGTCGCCCCGTACGCCCGGCGTGCGGGCCTGGCCACCACGCTGATGGCGGTGCTCGCCGCCCGGGCCGCCGAGGAGGGCGCGACCGGTGCCCACCTCCAGGTCGAGGCAGAGAACGATGGTGCGATCGCGCTCTATGACGGACTTGGCTTCACGACCAGTCACACTTACCACTACGCCCGCCTGCCCCAGGGGTAGCGCGGTCGTGGCGCCACGTCCGTCCGCCCCACCCGCCCGTCGGCCCGGCCGCCGGTGCCACCCGTCAGTTCCGTTCCGCCTGTCCGTCCGCCCGCATGAAAGCCGTCGCAGCCACCGTGACCGAGCAGAGCCGAGCACGCTTCCGGACCGAGGCCCGGGCCGAGCACCCCGATCCGGTGCTGCTCTGCCTGCTCGCGGCCGCCGAACACAGCCCCGTCCCGGACCCGGACGACCCCCGGGACCCGCCCACCCTGGAGGCCCTGTTGGCCGCCTGCGAGGCGGCCCTGGAGCGGCACGCCGCCGCCGTCCGGCTCGCCGTCGCCGAGCGGGCCCCGGCCGGGCCGGAGGAGACGGCCGCGCTGCTGGCCGCCGTGCTCGGCGGGCGGGAGCGGTTCCACGGGCGGCAGTCCGACTACCGGCGGCTGGAGTCCTCGCTGCTGCCCGACGTGCTGCGGCGCCGGCGCGGCCTGCCGATCATGCTCGCGCTGGTCTGGACGGCGGTCGGCCGGCGGGCCGGCGTGCCGGTGCACGGGATCGCGCTGCCGGGCCACTTCATCGTCGCGGTCGGCGGCCCGGACGGCGGGGACGACTACGTCCTGGCCGACCCGTTCCACGGCGGGCGGCTGCTCGACCTGGAGGACGCGGCCGGCCTGGTCCGGGCCGCCGGCCACCCGTTCTCGCCCGAACTGCTCACCCCGGCCCAGCCGCTGGACACCGTGCTGCGGGTGCTCGGCAACATCCGCGCCTGGGCCGCCGAGCGCCCCGAGCACGCCCGCACCCAGCTCTGGGCCACCGAACTCTCCCTACTGCTGCCCCGGCACCCGGCCCAGCTCCGGCTGGAGCGGGCGGAACTGCTGGTGCGGACCGGCGACTTCCTCGGCGGCTCGGCCGAGATGGACGCCTACGCCGAGATCCTGGACGCCTTCGACCCGGACACCGCGGCGAAGGTCCGCCTGGAGGCCCGGGCGGCCCGGCACCGGCTCAACTGACCGCCGCCGGGCCGCGCCCCGTCCGTCCGGCCCGCGCCGGGCCTACAGCCAGCCCTTCTCGCGGGCGATCCGGACCGCCTCGGTGCGGTTGCGGGCCTCGGTCTTCTGGATCGCCATCGAGAGGTAGTTGCGCACCGTCCCCTCGGAGAGGTGCAGCCGGCGGGCGATCTCGGCGTTCACGGCGCCGTCCGCGGCGGCCGCGAGCACGTCCCGCTCGCGCGCCGTCAGCGGGTTCGCCCCCTCGGCGAGCGCGGCGGCGGCCAGCACCGGGTCGATCACCCGCTCGCCGCGCAGCACCCGGCGGATCGCCTCCGCCAGCTCGGCCGCCGGGGCGTCCTTGACCAGGAAGGCGTCCGCCCCCGACTCCATCGCCCGCCGCAGGTAGCCGGGGCGGCCGAAGGTGGTCGCGATCACGACCCTGGTCTGCGGCCGCAGCCGGCGCAGCTCCGCCGCGGCCTCGATCCCGGTCATGCCGGGCATCTCGATGTCCAGCACCGCGACCTGCACGTCGTGGGCGACCGCCGCGTCCACCACCTCGTCGCCACGCCCCACCTGGGCCACCACGTCGATGTCCCCCTCCAGCCCGAGCAGCGCGGCCAGCGCCTCCCGGACCATCCCCTGATCCTCCGCCAGCAGCACGCGGACGGACGGGGCACCGTCGTTTCGCATCTCACTCATGCCGACGACCTTAGGCCCGCGCCCCTACACGACGGAGACCGAGCGCAGCGGGACCAGCGCGCGCAGCCGGAACCCCCGGCCGCGGTCGCCCGGGCCGGTCTCCAGCCGGCCGCCGACCAGCGCCAGCCGCTCCTCCAGCCCGGAGAGCCCGTTGCCCGGCCCGGACTTGCCCGGCCCGGCCCCGTTGTCGCAGACCTCCAGGACGGCGTACCGCTCGCCGCCGCCCTCCCACGTCTCGTCCGCCCGCACCGTGCAGACCGTGGCCCCCTCGCCGTGCCGGACGATGTTGGTGACCGCCTCGCGCAGCGCCCAGGCCAGCGCGCCGGCCTCCTCGTTGGCCAGCCCGGGCCAGGCGTCCACCAGCTCCGGCGCCGCCTCCAGGCTGACCTGCGCGGCCGCCAGCGCCGTCCGGGCGGCGGCGAGTTCGACCGGCAGGGTGGGCCGGCGGAAGCCGGTCACCGCCTCCCGGACGTCGATCAGCGACTGCCGGGCCACCTTCTCGATGTCGGCGACCTGCGCCCGCGCGGCCTCCTCCTTGCCACCGTCCATGAAGCGCCCGGCCAGCTCGCTCTTCAGCGTGATCAGCGACAGCGAGTGCCCGAGCAGGTCGTGCAGGTCCCGGGCCATCCGCAGCCGCTCCTCCGAGGCGGCGAGGTGGGCGACGGCGGCCCGTGCCTCGCGCAGCTCCCGCATGGTCGCGACCAGGCGCTGCAGCCCGGTCATGGCGGCCCCGGAGAGGAAGGCGGTGAGCGCGATGGTGGGGATGTCCCCGTGGTCGGCACGGCTGAGCAGCCCGACCACGACGGTCAGCCCGGCCATCGCGGCGACCCCGGCGAGCGCGAAGCGCACCGGCGCGATGATCGCCACGGCGACCGAGGCGTAGGTGAAGAGCGTGAGCCACGCGGTGCCGAGGCCGAAGGAGGTGACGACCGCCGTCACGATCATCGCCGCGACCACCACCCGGCAGGCCAGCGGCCGCATGCCGGCCATCGAACGGAACACCACCAGGCTGACGTAGCAGCCGACGAACGCCACCAGGGCGATCCAGCCGGCCACCGTCGCCGCGGGCGAGTGCCCGTCCTTGAGCAGGTCGCCCACCGGGTAGAGCAGGTAGACCATCCAGAGCAGCATCCAGCTGACCTTGACCAGCAGCTGCCGCCGGTTCTCCACGGTGGCGCCGGGGACGTTCATGAAGGACACCGGCCCCGCCTCCGGCTCGTCGGTGCGGTGGGTGCGGGGCGTGTCGGACATGGTGGCCATCATGCCCGCCGGGTGTCCCGGCGGTACAGCACGGCCGCGGCCGCGGTGAAGACCACCAGGAAGCCGGCCAGACCGCCGACCGCGACCAGGTCCAGCGACTGTCCGGGCCGGGTGAAGCCGGCCAGCCGGTTGTACAGGTAGACCGGGTTGACCTGGGCGATCGTCCGCAGCGTGCCGGTCACCGGGAACCACGTCCCGCCGAACAGCGCCATCACCATGTAGGTGATCATCACGACGGTCTGCACCGAGTCCGCCCCCGCCGCGTAGCCGAGCGCCACCCCGAGCGCCGCGAAGACGAAGCTGCCCAGCCAGAGCGCCACGGCCAGGCCGGCCCACTCGGCGGCCCCCATCCGCACGCCCTGGGCGGCCCCGACCCCGAAGACCACCAGGATCGCGGGCAGCGTCGTGACCGCGCCGGCGGCGATCTTGGCGACGGTGTACGCCCGGCCGGGCAGCGCCGTCAGCCGCAGCTGGCGCACCCAGCCGCTCCTGCGCTCCAGCGAGATCCGCTGCGCGCTGCCGGTGAGCACCGCGCCGACCGCGCCGAAGGTGGCCATCGAGACCATGAAGTAGGTCTTCACCGGCAGGCCGCCGGCCACCTGGTCGGTGCCGTAGGCGTGGATGAAGAAGAAGTACATCAGCGCCGGGTAGAGCACCGTGAAGAGCACGTACCGCTTGTTGCGCAGGGTGCGCGTGATCTCCAGCCGGATCAGCGTGGTCATCGGGCGGCCTCCGTCGCGAACTCGGTGGTGTCGGCGGTGTCCTGCTCGCCGGTGATGGTCAGGAAGGCCTGCTCCAGGCCCAGGCCGGTCACCTCCAGCCCGCGCGGGTACAGACCCGCCCGGTAGAGCCCGGCGACGCCCGCGTCGGCGTCCGCCGTCCGGATCCGGACGGTCCGCACCCCCGGGACCCGGCCGCTGACGTCCAGGGCCAGCACCCCCGGCAGGCGACGCAGCGCCGCCTCCTCGAACGGGCCGTCCACGTCGTGCAGCTCGAAGGTGATCCGGCGGGCCCCGGCCTTCGCCTTGATCTCGGCGGACGTACCGTCCGCGATCAGCCGGCCCCGGTGCAGCACGAGGACGCGGTCGGCGATCGAGTCCGCCTCCTCCAGGTAGTGGGTGGCGAACAGCACCGTGCGCCCGGCGTCGGCCTGTGCCCGCATGCTCGCCCAGAACGACCGGCGGACCGAGACGTCCATGCCGGTGGTGGGCTCGTCCAGCACGATCAGGTCATTGGCCCCGGCGATCGCCAGCGCGAAGCGCACCCGCTGCTCCTGGCCGCCGGAGAGCCTGTCGACCCGCCGCTCGGCCAGCTCGGTGATCCCGGCGTCGACGAGCACCTCCCGGACGGCCCGGCCGCGCGGGTGGACGTCGCAGGCCAGCCCGACCAGCTCGCGGACCTTGACGTCCGCCATCAGCCCGCCGCTCTGCAGCATCGCGCCGACCCGGCCGGCCGCGATCGCGGCGCGCGGGGCGCCCCCGAACAGCGTGACGCTGCCGCGGTCCGGCTCGCGCAGGCCGAGCAGCAGGTCGAGGCTGCTGGACTTGCCGGCGCCGTTCGGGCCGAGCAGCGCGACGGTCTCGCCCGGCCGCAGCACGAGGTCGAGCCCGTCCACCGCCCGCACCCGTCCGTAGCTCTTGCCCACGCCCCGGAAGGCGGCCACCTCGGTACCCATCGACCCGGTCCTCTCCCCTGCTGGTGTCGTTCGCACCAGCTCAGAGTCCCGCGCGGCCCCGGCCCGGCGGCAGTGGCCGCCGTCGTGCCTTCGGCATGACGGATGTCATGCCGGTGGCCGGTACCCGTGTCACGGGTACCGGCCACCGAAGCCGCAGGTCGCGCGCCGTCTGTCAGTGCCGGGGCCGGCGTCCCCACCGGGGCCGGGCCCGTCGACCCCGTGCGGGCACCCGCGACCGGGGGGAGCGGAGGGCGCCCCGGCACCGCTCGTCCGCGGGCCCTGGCCCTGACGGCCCCCCTCCGCTGAACCTCGCAGCCGCCCGCCTCAGAGGCCGAGCGACTTCTTCACGAAGTCGACCTGGAGCAGCAGCAGGTTCTCCGCGACCTCCTCCTGCGGGGTCATGTGCGTCACCCCCGAGAGCGGCAGCACGGTGTGCGGCCGGCCGGCCGCGAGCAGGGCCGAGGAGAGCCGCAGGGTGTGCGCGGCCACCACGTTGTCGTCCGCCAGACCGTGGATGATCATCAGCGGGCGCTCCAGCCCGGCCGCGTGGCCGGTCAGCGAGTTGGCCGCGTAGACCTCGGGCCGCTCGGCGGGGTGGCCCAGGTAGCGCTCGGTGTAGTGGGTGTCGTACAGCTCCCACTCGGTCACCGGGGCGCCGGCCACGGCCACGTGGAAGACGTCCGGGCGGCGCAGCACGGCGAGCGCCGCGAGGTAGCCGCCGTACGACCAGCCGCGGATGGCGACCCGGCCGAGGTCCAGCGGGAACTCCTCGGCGAGCGCCCGCACCGCGTCCACCTGGTCGTCCAGGGTCGCGCCGGCGAAGTCGAAGGCGATCGACTTCTCCCAGGCCGGCCCGCGCCCGGGGGTGCCGCGCCCGTCGGCGACGACCACCGCGAAGCCCTGGTCGGCGAACCACTGCGAGTTGAGGTGCGGGTTGTGCGCCTGGACGACGCGCTGCCCGTGCGGGCCGCCGTACGGGTCCATCAGGACGGGCAGCAGGCCGTCCCGCTCGCGGTCGTAGCCGGTGGGCAGGAAGACCGCGGCGGGGATGCGGCGCTCGCCCGCGAAGCGGAACACCGGGCGCGCGGTGAGCACCGGCGTCTCGGCGTAGGACGCGACGGTGGCGACCACGTCGACCACCACGCCCTCCGGGAGGTCCCGGGCGACCTGCACCAGCGTGCCCGGCAGGTCGGGCTCGGCGGTGGCCCGCACGGTGATGCCGGCCGCGTGCACCGCCGACGTGACCGAGGTGAACGGCCGGTCGTTGGCGGCCTCCCAGGAGAGCCGCTTGCCGTCGTGGCTGATCCGGCCGACCGCGATCCAGCCCGGCTCGGGGTCGGTCTCGCCGGCGCCGCCGGAGGCGGTGAAGAAGACCTCCTCGGCCGTCACCGCCACCACCGAGCGCACCAGCAGGTCGGCGCCGGTGACGGTCTGGTCGCCGATCACCAGCGCCCGCACGCCGTCCTCGCCCGCGCCGTCGGAGATCCGGACCAGCTTGCCGTCCGGCGTCCAGGCGGGCACGCCCTGGAAGAGCTCCAGCCAGGCGTCGTCGTGTTCCTCGAACAGCACCTCGGTGGCGCCGGTCTCGACGTCCACCCCGAGGATGCGCTGGCTGCGCTGGTCGCGGGCCTGGACGAGCAGCAGTGGCACGCCGCCCGCCGACCAGTGCACCCGGGCCAGGTACGGGAAGGCCGCGTCGTCCCAGCGGACCTCCGTCCGGTCGCCGTCCAGGCCGATCAGCCAGAGCCCGACGCCGGCGTTGGCGGTGCCGGCCGCGGGGTAGGCGATCTCGGCGGGCTCGGTGCCCGGGTTGGCCGGGTCGGCGATCCACCAGCGGCGCACCGGGGTGTCGTCGGCCCGCTCGACCAGCAGCCGGTCGCTCTGCGGCGACCACCAGAAGCCGCGGTCGCGGCTCATCTCCTCCTGGGCGATGAACTCGGCCTGGCCCCATGTCACGCCCGGGCCGTCGGGCTGCGCGAGGGCCCGGTCGGCCGTCCCGTCGGCGCGGGTGAGCCGCAGCTCGCCGGCGGTGTTGGCGTAGGCGACGTGGACGCCGTCCGGGGCGAGGCGGGGGTCGACCACCGGGCCCTCGGCGGGCAGTTCGACGGTGCCGCCGGCGACCAGGTCGGCCGTGAAGAGGCGGCCGGAGAGGGCGAAGGCGGCCAGCGCGCCGGCGCCGTCGAGGGAGTAGCCGACGATGCCGGCCGAGCCCTCGCGGCTGCGCTCGCGGCGGGCCTTCTCGGCCGGGGAGAGGTCCTCCTCGCCGCCGCCGAGCAGGGCGACCGGATCGGCCGCGATCCGCTCCTCGCCGGTGGCGGTGTCGAGGGTCCAGAGGCGGTTGGCCCGGTCGCCGGCGCGGGGGGTCTCCCCGGCCGAGGGGCGGGGCAGGGAGCGCAGGAAGACGACCCGGGAGCCGTCGGATGCGACGGAGAAGGACCGGGGGGCGCCGACGGTGTAGCGCAGGGTGCGCGCGTACTGCCGCGGGAAGGTGTCCGCAGGGGTGTGGGAGGTCATGGCACCAGACCCTATGACGTTCCCCCGCCCCCACCCGGAGGATTTTGATCACTCGTTCGGAGCATCGTCGACCGGGACCCCCGAACGGGGTCCACACCCCTTCCGACCGGCCCATGCGCCCCATTTGTGCCACCATGCCCCGGCGCGTGCAGCCTCACTGAACGTAATGCGCCCCTCACACATCGGGTATGACTGGTTCAACGAGTGATCGTCAGGCCCCGTCCCGGGCCCCGGTCGCCCGACCGCAAGTCCCGCACGGTCCCGACCGCCGCCCTCCCCGAGGGGGTGGCGCACCCGAGAAGGGGTGTGAGCCGACATGGCTTTGTCCATCTCCGCAGCCATGCTGATGCTGGTCATCGTGGTGGTGCTGATCCGCCGCTCCGGCCTGAAGCTCGGGCACGCGATCGTCTGCGCGCTGCTCGGCTTCTACCTGGCGTCCAGCTCCATCGCGCCGTCGATCAGCCAGGTCACCAGCAACCTCGCCGGAATGATCAACGGCCTGAAGCTCTGACCCCCCGCACGCGGTCGTTAGGCTTCCTCCCATGACCGCGACTACCGGCCGCCGCCTGCTCCTGGTGCACGCCCACCCCGACGACGAGTCGATCGGCAACGGCGCCACGATGGCCAGGTACGCCGCCGAGGGCGCCCTGGTCACCCTGGTGACCTGCACCCTCGGCGAGGGCGGCGAGGTGATCCCGCCGGAGCTGGCCCACCTGACGGCGGATCGGGACGACACCCTCGGCCCCCACCGGATCGGCGAGCTGACCGACGCCATGCGCGCCGTCGGCGTCGCCGATTTCCGCTTCCTCGGCGGCCCCGGCCGCTACCGCGACTCGGGGATGATGGGCGTCCCCGACAACGACGTGCCCGGCTGCTTCTGGCGGGCGGACGTGGACGAGGCGGCCGGCCACCTGGTCGCGGTGGTCCGCGAGGTGCGGCCGCAGGTCCTGGTCACCTACGACGAGGACGGCGGCTACGGGCACCCGGACCACATCCAGGCGCACCGGGTGGCGATGCGCGCGTACGAACTGGCCGCCGACCCGGCGTACCGGCCCGACCTGGGCCCGGCCTGGCGGATCGCCAAGGTGTACTGGAACCGGATGCCCCGGTCGGTGATCGAACGGGGGCTGGCCGAGACGGCCGCCAAGGCGCCGTCGCCCGGCGTCGCGAGCCCCTCCGACGTACCCGGCGTGGTGGACGACGCCGTGGTCACCACCGTGCTGGACGGCGCCGCGTACGCCGACCGCAAGGCGGCCGCGATGGCCGCCCACGCCACCCAGATCACCGTGCACGGCGACTGGTTCACGCTCTCCAACGACCTCGGCCAGCCGCTGGTCGCCACCGAGTACTACCAGCTGGTCCGCGGCCGGGCCGGACGGCCGCTGCCGGAGGACGACCTCTTCGCCGGCCTGGACAGCACCTTCGAGGAGAGTGCCCGATGACCGAGCCCGCCACCCCGCAGGCCCGTCGCCGCTCGATCCCGGCGGCCGTCCTCGGCACCCGCGCCGAGCGGCTGGCCGAGCCGCAGCCCCCGCGGATCGGGCGGATCGCGGCCTATGTCCTGTTCTTCCTGCTGGGCGTCGCGGTCTCGGTCTGCGGAGCATTTGTGCAGGCCTTGTGGCCGCCCGTGGGAGTCCTGCTGGCGCTCGCCGCCACCGGCGCCACGTTCTACGCGGGCCTGCGGGTGACCGGCACCCGGCTCGGCGCCGCGCTGCCGGCGGCCGGCTGGTTCCTGGCGCTGCTGCTGGTGATGGTCCCCCGGCCCGAGGGCGACAACGTGCTCTGGACCAACGCCACGTCGCTCGCCTGGCTGTTCGCGGGCTCGATCCTGGGCGTGATCTGCGCCACCCTGCCGACCCGGACGAGCTGGTTCCCCGGAGTGCCCGGCCCGCCGCGCTGACCGCCCCGGCGGCCCGCGTACGGTACCGCGTACGACGCGCAGTCAGGACCACACAGCCGTACTCTCATACCGGAGGAACCGGACGTATCAGGTTCTATCCGAACCGGTTCACCGGTCAGTTCTTCCCAGTATGGTGGTGCCGCAGAACGCCCGTACCCCACCGCCGCCCGCCAGGCCCGGCGACCACGAACCGCGGTCGCGCCGCACGGCCCGCCCGCGAACCCGGAGCAGAGCAGCATTGAGCAGCCGCGAATCTGACAACGCCCACCCGACGCCTCGGCGGACGGGCCCGGACGCCTACCCGTCGGGCACCCCGCCCTACGGCACACCGGGTTTCCCCGGCGGCGACCGCGCGGGTGCCGGTGCCGCCCCGGGCTCCGCGTCGGCCGGGGAGGACGAAGCCCCCAAGACGGAGACCACGCTGACCACGCGGGTCCGGATCAACATCCCGGGCTCGCGCCCGATCCCGCCCGTGGTGGTCCGCAGCACCGTCAAGAACGAGGACGGCCAGGGCGAGGAGGCCCCGCCGACCGCCGCCGAGCCGGCCGGACCCCGGCACCGCTCCGCCGCGTCCGCCTCCCCCGTCCTCGGGGTGATGGACGGCGGCGCGCGGACGGCCACCCCGCCGAACCTGCCGCCGGAGTGGGAGATCCCGCCCGCGACCTCCGAATCGGAGTCCACCGGCGCGTGGTTCCGGCCGCGCCAGAAGAAGGGCCCGGCGGAGCCCGCCGCCGTCCCGGCCGGCGCCGCGGACGCCCCGGCCGACCCCTTCGCGCCGGGCCCCGCGCCCGCCCCCGGCACCGAGGCCCGCCCGAACGGCGCCCGGCCCAAGGCCGCCCGCCCCGCCCGGACCGCGGGCCCGGACACGGCCCGCCCGAACGGCCGGGCGGTACCGGCGCAGGCCGCCGCCCCGCGCCCGACCGGCGCACCCGCCTCGCCGTTCGGCACCGGTGCTGGCCCGGACGCCCCGGCGGACGAGGCCGGCGTCTACGAGGACGCCCCGGCGGACCCGTTCGCCACCGGCCCCGGCGCCGACCCCTTCGGCCCGGGCCCCGGCGCGGACCCGTTCGCGGCCCGCCGCGCTCCGCAGGGCCAGGGCCACCCGATGGCCGGCCCGGCCGACGCGGCGAACCCGGAGGACACCTCGGTGGACGGCTTCGCGCCGATCCGCGAGGAGACCCTCCCGCCCGCCGCCATATCCGGCCTGCCCGGCGGCACGGCCCAGCACGGCCTCCCGCCGAACGGCTCCCCGCAGAACGGCCTGTTCGCCTCGGCCCCGGCCGGCGCCGATCCGTTCGCCGCCCAGCGCCCCCAGGCCGGCGCGGAGCCGTACGGCACCGCCGCCCCCGGCGGCCTCTTCCCCGGCGTTCCCGGCGTCTCCGGCGCCCAGCCGACGGCCCCGGCCGACCCGCAGGCCGGTCGGCCGGGCGGCCCCGGCAGCGCCGCCCCCGGCCGGCCCTACCCCGGCGGCCCGGAGGCCGAGGCCGGTACCGCTCCCGCCCGGAAGCAGCCGGCGCCCGCCGCGCCGCAGGCCCCCAAGGCGGCCACCGGCAAGGCCCGGCCGAGCCGCGGCAAGAAGCTCGTCAAGCTCGGCGTCTACGGCGTCGCGGGCGTGCTCTTCCTCGGCGCCGCCGCGTACGGCACCGGCCTGATGCTGAACCAGTCCGACATCCCCAAGGGCACCGTGGTGCTCGGCACGGACATCGGCGGCAGCAACCGCGACCAGGCGATCCACCAGCTCGACGAGACGGTCGGCAAGGCCGGCCAGCAGCCGGTCAAGCTGAGGATCGGCGACCAGGCGATGGACCTCGACCCGACCGTCGCCGGGTTGAGCTTCGACACCACGGCCACCGTGGACCGGCTCACCCAGCACTCCTACAGCCCGGTCGACGTGATCACCTCGCTGAAGGGCGACGAGAAGGCCGTGCCGCCGGAGGTCAAGGTGGACCGGGCCAAGCTCAAGGCCGCCCTGGAGGGGCTGGCCGCCGGGTCCGGGCAGGGCCTCCAGGAGGGCTACGTCAGGTTCGGCGACGCCGGCGAGCCGGTCGTGGTGCCCGGCAGGGCCGGCCAGGCGGTCGACGCCGCGTCCGCCGTGGACCAGGTCGAGCAGGCCTACCGCGACCGCGCCACCGGCAAGGCCGAGCAGCCGGTCGCCCTCACCGTGACGGCCGCCCAGCCCAAGGTCTCCCCGCAGGCCCTGCAGGCCGCCGCGGACAGCCTCGGCAAGTCCGCGGTCAACGGGAAGATCCACATCACGGCCGGCACCAAGACCTGGGACTTCGGCCCGAAGACCGCCCCCAAGACGCTCACCCTGGTGCCCGACGCCGCCGGCAAGATCGTGCCCAAGTGGGACCTGGACGCGCTCGCCGGCCAGTTGGGCACGGTGTTCGACAAGCTGAAGATCAAGAAGAACGGCCAGACCGCCGCGATCACCCCGCAGGACGTCGCCGACGCCATCACCTCGGTGCTGGACAAGACCGGCGACAAGGAGCGCACGGTCAAGTTCACCGTCGCCTGAGCGGAGCCTCCCACCGCCCGGGCCGGCCCACCGGCACCGGGCGCACGGCGAGTGGACGAACGACCGAGGGGCGGGGGCGGGGGCCGGGGCCCCCCCCCCCCCCCCACCCCCCCCCCCCCCCCCCAGGGGACCCGGG